>NCBD01000067.1 GCA_002255315.1 Actinobacteria bacterium 21-64-8
CAATAATCGCCGGGTCAGTCAGACCATTGACTTTGATATCAATACGCCCCTCGCGACCGCGATCTCGTTGCCCATGGATGAGTTCGACCATTTTTGATCGTGTCGACAGTGGCGAGACCACAATTTTGGCGTAGTTGCCAATTCGCGCAAAACCAGTGAGGTAGTTAAAGAGTTCGCCCACGTCGCGCGTAATCTCGGGGTCACACGTCAAAAGACCGAAGTCCTCGTACACCCGCGCGGTGCGATCGTTGTAATTGCCCGTGCCAATGTGCACGTATCGCGCGGTTGTGGCACCTTCGCTACGCAGAACGAGCGCAATCTTCGAATGTGTTTTCAGTCCGACGATTCCGTAGACGACGTGCACGCCCGCGTCTTCAAGTGCCTTCGCCCATTCGATGTTGGCTGCTTCGTCAAAACGTGCCTTCAGTTCGACCAGGGCCACCACCTGCTTGCCTCGCTCGGCGGCGTGAATGAGCGACGCGACGATGGGTGAGTCACCTGACGTGCGGTAGAGCGTCTGTTTAATCGCGACGACTTTCGGGTCTTGGGCGGCCTGGGCAATGAACATCTCGACCGAGTCGGTAAAGGACTCGTACGGATGATGCAACAAGATGTCACCGTCGCGAATCGCGGCGAAAATATCGCCTACGTGGTCGCCGTCCAAGAGTCGTTTGGGAGTGAGCGGAGACCAGCCTTCGCCCTTCAAGTCAGGGCGATCCATCGCGTACAGGCTCCAAAAATCATGAAGGCCCAAGGGCGCGTCCGTGACGTACACGTTCGAGCGATCCAGCTCGAGCTGGTCGACCAAAAGATCAAGAAATTCAGTCGACATGCCGCGTTGAATTTCGACGCGTAGGGCCTCACCAAAACGGCGACGACGAAGTTCAACTTCCAGTGCGACCATAAGGTCGTCGGCCTCATCTTCTTCGAGAGTGAGGTCGGCATTACGCGTGACGCGAAACAGGTCCGCGCGCCCAATGGTCATGCCCGTAAAGAGTTGACCCAAGTGCGCGACAATCAGGTCTTCTAACAGGCACCATCGCCCTTCGCCCACCGGGAGAAAACGCGGCAGTGAACTAGGGACTTTTACGCGCGCGCTGCGTTCGTCGCCGGTGCGTTCATCTCGCACCGAGACGGCCACGTTCAAAGAGAGATTGGAGATCATGGGAAACGGGTGGCCCGGATCAACGGCCAACGGCGTGAGGACGGGATACACGTTCTCCTCGTAGTACTGCGCCAACTGCACTTTCGTCGCGTCGTCGAGGTCTCGGTAGTGCACGATGGACATGGCATTGGCCGATAGCGTCGGTAAGAGAACGTCGAGCACGACACGGTCTTGACGTTCTACGAGAGCCAACACTCGCTCGCGGATGGCCGCGAGTTGTTCACGCGGACGAAGGCCATCGAGCGACGGGGCTTGAACGCCCGCGGCGACTTTGTCCTCGAGGCTGACGACGCGAACTTGGAAAAACTCGTCAATCATGTCGGCGAAAATGGCGATGAACTTACACCGCTCGAGCACGGGAAGATGCACGTCCTCAGCGAGATCAAGTAGACGCGCACCAAATTCCAAGCGAGAAAGCTCTCGACTGGAGAAGCGCTCAGGGCCGAAGGCCGTCACTTCATTGGTCACCGTCTCAAACACTCTTTCACTTTTGGAATCGATTCTTTCCATGCTACGACTACTGTCTAAATGTGGCGAAACACGCACTCGTGGACCGGGCGCGAGAAAAGACGGCATCCGCGCCGAAGAACGCGCGCTTGACCGAGTTGGGCCTGTTGGCATTGGCGTGGATTATTACGTCGGCTTTCTACGTGCTGGCCTACCTCGGTGCCCAAGGTCACATGCCGCCACGTCTGTGGGCGTTTCTTGCGGCGATGGTGTCCATCTCACTGTTGATGCACGCGGCGGTTCGCCGTTACGCGCCAAACGCCTCGGAGATACTGCTACCAGTCGCGACCCTGCTCAATGGCATTGGTTACGTAGAAATCGCGCGGTGGAATCCAACCAGCGCGAGTTATCAAGCGTTGTGGTTCTTCGTCAGTGCCGTGGCACTCACGGTGGTGCTTCGCGTGGTGCGTCGTGTGCGCGACCTCGACCGCTATCGATACCTCACACTCTTTGCCGCGGTAGGGCTACTGCTGGCTCCACTGCTGCCTGGTATTGGCCTTAATCTTTACGGAGCGAGACTCTGGGTCAAGGCCGGTCCCATTTCTTTCCAACCGGTAGAAATCGCCAAGATCTTGCTCGTCTTCTTCTTCGCTTCGTACTTCGCGTCAAACCGAGAGCTCCTGTCGACGCCCACGCAGCGTTTCGGTTCGCGCAACATCGTGCCGCCTAAGGTTCTCTTGCCAATCCTCGTCGCCTGGGGTTTCGCGATGGCGATTCTGGGTGCGGAAAATGACATTGGTTTTGCCATGTTGCTCTTTGCGCTCTTCATGTCATTGCTCTGGGTGACCACGGGCCTGAAGTCCTATGTCGTGCTGGGCATGGGTCTGCTCGCCGGTGGCGCCTACGTGGCGGCGAAGTACTTCAGTCAAGTCAAGGTACGCGTCGGCCTCTGGCTCGACCCGTGGTCCGTCGCGCACATGAACTATTCGCACCAGCTGGCCTACGGGTGGTTTTCGCTCGCGGCAGGCGGCGTTACGGGCACGGGGCTGGGACTTGGACATTCGGGCAACGTCCCCGAAATCACATCGGACATGATCTTCGCCGCCGTGGGTGAAGAGCTCGGACTGCTCGGACTCGTTGTGGTGATAGCGCTCTTTATCGTCTTTGTCGCCGAGGGCTTTCGCATTGCACAACGTGCTCACTCGGACTATGTTCGCCTCACGGCCACGGGGCTCTCGGGCTCGGGACCCGACCGGCTGGTCTGGTCGTCGGGCGTGGGCAGCCGAGTGAACTGCCCCAACGGCGCCACGACCTGCTGGGCCCGTCGCGGGGGCGAAGTCGTCGCGGTGACCTTCGACTAATCGCGAAAGTACGTCTCGAGAACGTCTTCGGCGCAGAGTACGGGTGCGGGCACCATTTGGCGATAGGCCAACGTCAAAGCGTCACTGGTGCGGCAGTCAAAAATCTCTCGACCCTTGGCCGTCATGAGCTCGAGTTCCGCAAAGAACACGCCGCCCTCAAATCGCACGATTCGCACGGCGATGACGTCCACTTGAAGCCGTCCGAGTACGTCGCGCATGAGTTCGTGGGTGGAGGGACGTCGCCCCTCGATGCCCGAAAGGGCCTGTTGGAGCGAGATCGCGTCGGGCAATGCCATGGGAATGACGAGGTAACGATAGGGAGACTCGGCCTCAATGAGGTGGGCCTGGGGCGAAGCATCGGTGAGGTCATAGAGGACCGAGTCGAGTGTAAAAACTCGGTACTGTACGACGGGCGCCTTGGTGAGGGCAGTCTCGTCCGTCGGTCTTTCCTCGGGCAGCGAAGCCGCGTCGCTACTGAGCTGTTCGTCCACGGGTGTAACCCTAATTGCCGACGCGTCGCGAGACCGAGAGCACGGCGCCGCCCGCGACAAAAAAGACCAGCGCGGCCGAGCCACCGTAACTCAGCAGCGGCAGCGGAATGCCCGTGACGGGCATAATGCCCATCGTCATACCAATGTTTTCAAAACAACTGAAAGCGAAAAATACGAAGACCCCGATGCAGATCAGTCGACCCATGGTGTCTTTGGCGTGGCGACCAATCATAAACATTCGAAAGCCCACGAAACCTAACAAGACGACGATTAACGTAGAACCCACGAAACCGAGTTGCTCACCAATGGCCGTGAAAATGAAGTCCGTACGCTGTTCGGGCACGTAACCGAGGACCGTTTGGAGTCCGTGAAAAAAACCGGCGCCTCGCAGTCCACCCGAACCAATGGCACTCTTGGCATTATTCACTTCGTAGATGAGAGCCTGAAGATTGGGATTCGTCGAATTTTGATTCAAAAATGATACAAAGCGGTCCACTTGGTACTTGTGTAAAAGATCGAGATAGATCGCGATTGCGACACCCGCCGAGCCTAAGACCGCCAGCATCGTCATAAAGCGCGGCGGCACACCCGCGAGCACCATCATCGCCGATACCGTTAGCACGATGACCACCGTGGTGCCGAGGTCGGGTTGGCGAAAGATAAGCACCATGGGCACGGCGCTCATGGTTAGGAGCCGAGCCACGTCGTACATCGTGAGTCCTTCGGGACGACGAGCACAGAACGTCGCCACGGCCAGAATCAACGCGAGAACGGTAAATTCGCTCGGTTGAATTTGCACGAAGCCAAAGTTGTACCAACGTTGAGCCCCGAGCGCACTTTGACCAACGACGAAAACGCCCGCCAACGCGAAGAGGCAAACAACGTACACCGGTGTCGCAATCATTTCGAAGCGCCGGTAGTCCAGGCGCGAAATCAGATACATCGCCACGATGCCCGCCACGACAAAGATGCCTTGGCGTTCGAGGTAGTAGTGCCCACTGAAGCCCGCGTTGACCAACGCTTGGCGCGTCGCTGAGTAAATCATGATCACACCCGTGACGCCGAGGGCAATCAAGCCCCAAAAGAGTCCGTGATCGAGCGAGTCCTTCGCGCGAACTCGAGTTGTCAGGGCGTTCAGCGCGTCGTTCATCGCGTCACCTCAAATAACGCGGCGCCCTCGACGGGTTGGTTGAACCACCACGACAGCTGGCGCGCTGCTTGAAAGACGAGCATCGCTCGACCATTGGCGACCTGACAACCAAACTCCTCGTACAGTGCTAACCACGCGGAGCGTTCGGGCTCGTAGGTGATATCGACCACGACGGTGTCAGTACTCACGCCCTGTAAGACGGCGGCTTCGTGGTCGCGCGCATGTGCGGGGACGGTATTAATGATTAAGTCAATCGGTCGGTACACCAAGGAGTGCGCGTACACCTGGTCGTAGCGCTGAGTGATGGCGAGAACGTGCGCTTCGTTTCGACCGTGGACGACCACCGATGACGCGCCATGGTGGACCAGCGCGTCCACGAGGGCACTCGCGGCTCCCCCGGCGCCCAAGATTACGACGTGGCGATCGGCGGGCGTCGCGTGCGCGACGTACGCCAGGGCGTCGACGAAGCCGGCTCCGTCGGTACTACGGCCGAACAGTCGCCCCTCGCGCCACAGCAAAGAGTTCACCGACTGCGTGCGCTGGGCAACGTCATCTACCTCGTCACAAAGCTCAAAGGCAATGGATTTCAGTGGCGCGGTCACCGACAGTGCGTCAAATCGTCCCGGTAGCAGATCGCGCAGTGCGGCCCCACGCGATGCGTCGAGTTCGACGCGTTCTGACGAGCCCTCGAGTCCGGCGAGGCGCAGGCCCGCGGCGTGCAGTTCTGGCGAACGCGAGTGCGCAATGGGCGCGCCCACGACCCCCAAACGCCACTGCACTACAGCCCCCTCGACGCAGCGAGACGCTCATTGGCTAACTGGCCCGCGAAGGTCGTCGAGAATGCTTCAGTGCCCGACTTATCGACCACGACGAAGTACAGCCACGACCCGGCTGGCGCGTGCAGGACCGCCTTAAGGGCGGTTGCTGAGACCGTGCAGATCGGTGTCGGGGTCAGGCCCGCGTTCAAATAGGTGTTGTACGGCGAGGGGGTTTGAAGCATCTGAGGCGTCACGGTACCCCCATCTTGCCCGAGCGCGTAGAGCACCGTGGCGTCCATCTGCAGTGGGCCCCCGCGGGCAAGCCGATTGAAGATGACCCGTGCCACCTTGGGCATATTCTTCGGGTAGTAGCCCTCTTTTTCGACAATGGAAGCGGCCGTAACGAGCTGATAGGCGTTTAAGCCTTCGACCCTCGTTCGTGGCGTCAGGCCGACCGACTTCGCCTCATTCACGAAGGCGTTCACCATCTTATGAACGAGCAACTTGGGCGATTCATGCAGTTTCACGATGTAGGTCCCCACGCCCACGAGTCCCTCGAGCGAGCTGCCTTGAGCGAAGGGTGAATGAGCGCTGAGTGCAGTCGCGTCCTTCAAGAAAGCAGTGGCGTAGGTGTTGCCCTTTTGGGCCGCGAGATTAACCGCCATTTCGTGCAACGTCAGTCCCGGTAACGCCGTCACCACGGCGACGTTCGGACCGGCGCCCAAGATAGAACGAACCGCACTAAAAGATGATCCTTCACGAAGTTCGTACGAGCCGGGCTGGACCAGGGGTGCGCCGAAGAGCAACGCGTCGAGACGAAACGCGAGTGGCGAGGCGATCACACCCTTGGAGTGGAGTTCACCGGCGATCGCGGCCAGTGAGTCACCCGCGTGCACGGTCACGATGACGTCGGGACCCTTGCCCGCAAAGACGGGGTCGACTTGCAGCGAAAACCAGCCCACCACAAGGACTACGAGCACCACGGAGACGCCCACTACCCGCCCCAAGGGCTTACTCACCAATGAGGCCATCCATATAGTTTTGCAGCAGAATCACCGCCGCGGCACTATCGACGTGTTCTCGTTGGGATTTAGCGCGGATACCAGCCTCTGACAAGGCTCGTTGGGCCTCGTGAGTCGTGAGTCGCTCGTCCCATTGGATCACGGGCAGCGGCGCGAACGTCTCACGCAGACGACGAAAGAGTTCGTCCGCGTTCGCCGTGCTCGCCGTCGAACGCCCCGACAGTGCGAGGGGACGCCCTACGACGACACCCACAATCTCCTCGGACTCGATGAGCTCGCGCAACTGATCGAGTAATCGTTCGCCGCTCGCCAACGCCGCACGGGGAAAGGCCATGGACTGGGCACTGTTGGAGACCGCCACACCGCAGCGTCGAGTTCCAGGATCGAGTCCGAGCAGACGAGCCACAGTCCTCTAGAGGTTCTTCGCCGCGATGAGTACCGCGTCAATGCCGCCGGGGTCACGTCCTCCCGCCAGTGCCAACCGTGCTGAACCACCTCCGCCGCCACCGACGAGGTGCGCCAGGGACTTCACGGTCGCCGCGGCGTCGAGCGAGTCGTCACTCGCCACGGCAATTGCCACCTTGCCTTCGTGCGCGCCCACCACGACGGCGGCGCGCCGTCCTCGACGTTGGAGGTCTTGGGCCAGCGTGCGTAGTTGTTCACCCCCAAAACCATCGACGCGCGCGACCACCAGATCGCCCGAGCTCGCCGCGTCTAGCTCGTCGGCGAAGCGCGCGAGTTGACTTTGTCGAAGCGACGCGATTTCGCGCTCCACCTCGCGTTGGCGCTCAACCACACGCTCCATCGCGGGCACGACGTCGTCAAGGGATGTCTTCAAGACGGCTGCCACGGCGTTGAGCGTCCGTTCCATCTCATAGGCTCGCTGATACGCCCCGAGACCCGAGACGGCCTCTAAGCGACGAGTATTTGCACCGATGGACGACTCCGATACCACTTGAATCTGACCAATATCGCCCAGGCGCTCAACGTGGGTTCCGCCGCAAAACTCCAAACTATGCGTACCGGCGCGCACCACACGGACGCGGTCGCCGTACTTATCGCCAAAAAAGGCGACGGCGCCCATTGTTTCGGCTTCGCGTTTCGTGGTTTGTATCGTGTCCACCACCGCATTCGTGACGACGTCGGTGTTGACCATCGTCAGAATCTCTCTTGTCTCTTCGGGGTGCAGGCCCTGGGCGTGGGAGAAGTCAAAGCGAAGTCGATCGGGACCGACGTAACTTCCTTGTTGGCGCACGTGGTCGCCCAGTACTTGACGTAGACCCGCGTGCAAGAGGTGCGTCGCAGTATGGTTACGCCGCGTCGCTTCTCGGCGATCAACGTCGATCGTGGCGATGGCAACCTGACCGGTAATCATCTCACCCGTTAAACGTCCGCGATGCGCGATAAGTCCCCCCGCGACACTTTGCGTGTCGATGACGTCGAATCGTCCACTCTCGGTCACGATCGTGCCCGTATCACCGATCTGGCCACCTGATTCGGCGTAGAACGGTGTCGAATCTAGAAAGAGTTCGCTCACGCCGTTCTCGCCGGCGAGCACCGCCACAATGGCAGTCTCGACGCTGTAGCGCGACACGTCGCGGCCCACGAACTCCGTGGCGCCGTGGCGATTAATCAACTCTTTGTACTGAGCGTCGTCGGCGACGCGCAGGGTCTTGGCGCTGGCGCGCGCACGGGTTCGCTGTTCGCTCATGGCGGCGTCAAAGGCGTCGCGCGCGACGTGTTGACCCGCTTCACCCACAATTTCGTCAGTGAGTTCGATGGGAAAGCCGTGGGTGTCGTGCAGACGAAAAGCGACGTCACCTGGAAAGACGGTCGAACCAGCGTTGTGCACGTCTCGACTCGCTTGCTCGAGAAGGCTCAGCCCCGTACGCAGCGTCCGCGCAAAACTCACCTCTTCGCGCTCGAGGACTTCGACAATCAATTCGCGATCTTTCACGAGGACGGGATAAGCACCGCCCATCTTTTCAATGGTGGCGTCCACGAGCGCCGCCGTCATCTTTGCCTCAGAGCCCGAACGGCGGGCGGCGAGCACGGCGCGTCGAATGATGCGTCGCAAAACGTAGCCCCTCCCCTCGTTCGACGGCAGGACGCCGTCCGCCACCAACATGGTCATCGCTCGACCGTGCTCGGCGATTCGTCGAATCGCGACGTCGCTGTCCTCGCGCGCACCGTAAGCAACGCCCACCGTGCGCGACGCGGTCTCGAGTAATGGCGCGAAGAGATCCGTAGCGAAGACCGAATCGACTCCGTTCAAAATGGACAAAACGCGTTCAAATCCCGCGCCGGTTCGATGGCCGATCTGCTGTTCGCCCGCATCGCGGCAA
>NCBD01000068.1 GCA_002255315.1 Actinobacteria bacterium 21-64-8
GTCGTGGCCGGGGGGCGGGTGCGGCGCTCGTAGCCGAAGCTGAGCGTCGAGCCCGCGAAGCTGGGTGTTACCGAGTGCAACTGACGAGCAACAAAGTTCGTCACGACGCGCACCGCTTCTACCTCGCTCACGGCTACACCGCATCCCACGAAGGCTTCAAGAAAGACTTACAGCTCGACCTCACGTAGGCCGCCGTCGTCGACGTTAAAAACGAAGCCGCGGATCTCGGTTGCGGAGATAAAGGGGCTGGCCTTTAAAGTAGCGACGGTGTCGCGCACGTCGAGGTCAACGTCGCGGTAGGCGCCCAGGCGAAACGGTGGGCGCGAACCCAACTCCGTCTCGAGTTCGTGCTGCAGCGTCTCTTCGTCGAAGGATTCGAGCCCGCAGCGCGAGTGGTGAATCACCATCACCGCCGTCGTGCCCAGGAGTCGCTGGCTCAGCAGTAACGAGCGCACCGCGTCGTCGGTCGCGATGCCGCCGGCGTTGCGGATGAGGTGGGCCTCTCCGAGATGGAGCCCCAACGCGCCAAAGAGATCGAGGCGCGAGTCCATGCACGTCAGCACCGCGAGATGCAGTTGGGGAGCGGTGGGCAGATCTGTATGTCCGTGACTCGCGACGTAGGCGCGGTTGTGGGTAACGAGGTCGTCAATGGTGCTCACGGCGACCAGTTTAGGAAACTCTCGCTGGTCCTCGTGAGCGCCGGGTCGCGCCGCCAGTGCTTCCTTCGCTCACCACCTTTACCTAGGCGTTAAACGAGCGTCGATCGCGTCGTTTTACGACGCACGGTCGAGGGGATGATGCCCACGGGAGACGCTCGTGGGCGCCTGGCGTGGGCGGCCACGTTTTCGCCGCCGCGCCGTACAATCACTTCACTATGAGAAATGCGGGCGCCTCGAGTCTTCGCGACCGCAAGGTCCAGCGACTCCCTCAACACGTGGGCATTATTCCCGACGGCAATCGGCGTTGGGCGCAGGGCCAAGGCTACGAAAAGCACGACGGCTACGAGTTTGGACTGCAGCCGGGCCTCGAGTTGTACAGCGAGTGCTTGGCGTTAGGTATTTCGGAGATTACGTTTTACGGATTCACCGTCGACAACACGAAACGTCCGTCGGTTCAAATTGACGCTTTTCGTAACGCGTGCGTAAAAGCGGTCGCCGAGTTGGAGAAGCGAGACGCGGATCTGCTGGTCGTGGGCAACACTCAATCGGCGCTCTTTCCAAAAGAACTCGTGCGTTACGCCCAACGCACTCGTATTGGAGAAGGTCGCATCAAAGTCAACTTTCTGGTGAACTACAGCTGGAACTGGGATCTGAACCACTCGCTCAAGGTCGCTGACGCGCACCAGTGCGACAACGTGGCCGACGGCATCGCGTCGGCTGACATTTCGAGAATGGATCTGATTGTGCGCTGGGGCGGCGGTCGGCGCCTCAGCGGCTTCTTGCCCGTTCAATCGATTTACGCTGACATCTACGTCGTCGATGAACTGTGGCCAGATTTTTCACTCGAACAGTTCCATCAGGCGTTGGCGTGGTATCAAGATCAAGACGTCACCCTTGGGGGGTAGTGGCCGAGCCGCGCGCTCGTGACAGCACTCGTCGTCGCCGGGAAGTCGATGCCCGGCGTGCAGGACGCAAGTCGGAAACAGGTGACCGCGGCGCCTACTCTTCGCACGGATTCCTGAGATGTCACGCGGGCCGAAGGCGCGGTGGTGTTCGTGTGGATCTCCGCGATGATGTAATCGCTGAAGGGAATTACGGCTCGTCGGCGAGTTCGACCGCCGGCAGTTCGCCCACCTCGTCTTTGGACAGGTTTACGTGAACGTCGTCGTCGATGCGCGTGACGACCTCGATGGGGACTGCAACCCTCTTCTTGCCCCACAGGTGTCCTTCGTCGAGCAGAACGTGGGTCACGTGATGATTGTTGAGATTGACGACGAGTCCCTGAATCTTTCCGATGTGCCCATCGGTGGCGTAAACCGCGTCGCCGCGTTGCACTTCAATTTCACCCGCGGGAACGCGGTCGGTGGTGATCACTTCGGGATCGGTGCCCGTGCTCAGCCCTGCACTCATACCCCCGACCATGCCCATACCCATGCCCAGACCACCAATACCGAGTCCGTAGTACGGGTGCGACAGCATCTGGTCTTGCCCGTAGGCCCATTGGCCCCGGGCTCCGGGCAGATACCGAGTCTCTTCGGCCTCTTCGAGACTCTCGAACTCCACCTTGGTGCAGCGCAGGTGAATCGCGACGTCGGATGAAGCCACGAGATCGATGGGGACGAGACGCCCCAATCCTTGACGGTGTTTCGCTTCAACGACGAGATGAGTGAGCGTTCGAGCAACGGGATTAACGACGACTCGTCGAAGCTGCCCGCAGGTTCCGTCGCTGCACACGACGTCGCTACCAATGGTGAAGTCCGTGCTCGGGCTCATGGTGGTCCCTCCCTCTTCGTTGAGTCTTGCCTTGTTTTCACGTCATTTCACCTTGGCTCGGGTCTGACTCAATGCCGTTGAACCCTCGTCGCAAAGAATCTTCGTGCGCATCGGTCGCGATCCACGGCGTCCGGTCCGTGTCGGTCGTTGGGCGTGTGCTCGAGCAACATACGGGCTCCGGTCGACTGCCCTCGTGCGTCGGGCACCGATTCACGTCGATTGAGGAGGGTTGTTTCGTCGGCTTCGACGATGCCACTGTTTCTTAAGGGTGCCGCGACCAACGTTGTCGACTGCGTCGGGCGCGGCAAATCCATCCCAGGCCTGTTGCACCGATTGATCGGACATCGTCATCTTCACCAGCTCTCTGGGTGGAAGCGGTTCGTGACGCATGACGTGACTCCTTGGCAGTTTTGATCACCAGGCATCCGGAGCGACTACCCAGACGTTATAGGTTGATCGCGCGACCGAGACGCGACGGGACCTCTTCGGTAAGGGCCGTACTCACCAGTGAATACTTCGTCGAGCGAGGAGTTCGCTCGGACGAATCATCGTCGTGTCCATCCGTTGAGGCACGCCGGATGCGGGCCCTTTATTGAAGAAAGCTCGCTGGCTGTGCGATGAATTACGTTCGTCAGTCTGTCGCCGTTGACGATGCGGATGGGTAGCCTGAGTCGATTTCGTTAGGCTCGCCTGAGGAGGTGGCTATGGAACACAATCATGCAATTCGAGAGGAACTGCGAGAACCCGCCCTGGCACTGCGTGAACTCATTCCCGAAGTGTTGCGGGGCTACGGAGCCATGAGCACGGCCGCGATGAGCGTGGGCGAACTGCCGGTGGCTACCAAGGAACTGCTCGCGCTGGCAATCGCGGTGACGCGCGAATGTGATGGTTGCATCGTCGCGCACGCGCGAGGCGCCGCGCGCGCCGGTGTCACGCGTCAAGAGGTTGCCGAGATGGCGGGGGTGGCGATCATGATGAACGGCGGTCCGGGCACCGTGTGGGGTCCGCGCGCGCTACGCGCGTTCGACGAGGCGCTCGCGGCTCGCTCGTCGTAGTCAGCATTTCGCCACGTGGCCCAGGGCCCGTGACGTGGCGAAGCGAGTGGGGAGGAGAGTTCGGTGGATGACGACGTCGTGAACGCGTGGACACCCTGGCAGCGTGAGTACCGCTACGGCGCGTTTTACCTCTTTCCACCCGCGGACGTCGCGGCGGTGGTCGACGAGCTCCGCGCACGATACGATCCTCAGTCCGCCGCCATCTGTGGTGCCCACGTCACACTGAGCGCACCACTGAGCGCACCACCCAGTGACCCACAGTGGGAGGAATTACGCCGGGCCCTCGCTCGAGTGCCCGCCTTTGATGTCGACTTCGGTCCCTTGACGAGACTCGGCGCGCACCCTGGCGTCGTGTTCGCCCTTAGCCCTCACGCCGAGCTCAACGCACTTCGCCAGACTATTAGCGCCACGAGCCTTTTTTCGATTCGTCGCGACAGCCCTCGCGCGCAGCGCGCGGCGCATATGACCGTCGCGGAATTCATTACCGAGGGCGAGTCCCAGTCTCTACTGGCCACGTTGAACCGCCGTGAACTGCGTGGACAGTTTCGCGTTGACCGCGTGACCTACGCGGTACCCGACGGGTCGTTTTGTTTCCGACCCGAGGTGACCATTGCGCTGGGCACTGCGGCGCGCACTTAAAAGCTGTAGCTCAAGCGCTTAATACCATTGACGAAGCTCGACTCGAGTTGTACGGGCGAGCTCGTCGCGTGAATCGTCGGCGACATCGTGAGTAACTGACGCCACATCACCGTAATTTCGCGCCGAGCCAGGTGGGCCCCTAAACAAAAGTGTGGCCCCGGGGCGCCAAAGCCGTAGTGGTCGTTCGGTGTGCGCGCGACGTCGAATCGGTAGGGATCGTCAAAGATTTCTTCGTCACGATTTGCGGAGTTGTAGTAGAGCACGACCTTGTCGCCCGCTTGAAGATCGACGCCCGAAATCGTATAGTCGCGCGCCAACGTGCGGCGCATCCAAATGACGGGTGACGCCCACCGAACGATCTCGTCGGTGGCGGTCTTTGCGAGACTTTCGTAGTCTCGCGCGAGGCGGTCACGCTCGTCAGGAAATTGCGTGAACGCGTGAAGCGCGTGGGCGAGGGCCGTGCGCGTCGTTTCGTTACCCGCCGTCACCAGCAGCACGAAAAACGAGGCTAACTCTTGCTTGCTCAGTTTCTCGGACTCGATTTCGGCGTTGACGAGCGCGCTCGTGATGTCATCGATGGGGTGCTCTACCCGGTAGGACCCGAGATCTTCCATGATCGCCGTGAGCGCTGCGCCCGCTTCGAGAAAGGCCACCACCTGATCGGTGCCTTCGTCGATGAAGTCGGGATCGCCCATTGAAAGAATGACGTTCGAACAGCGAAGTACCGTGGCGTACTCGCTCGCTGGCACGCCCATCATCGAGCAGATGATCTCGAGTGGGAAGGGCGCCGCGATATCGCTAATGAAGTCGCCCGAGCCATGCTCGCGCGCCCGTTTCGCAATCGCTGAGGCCACTTGGTCAATCGTCTCTTCAACGGCGCGAACGTTGCGAGGATTAAAGGCGTTCGACACGATGCGACGAAGTCGCGCGTGTTTTGGGTTGTCCGTGGAGATCATGCCCGAGAAGTATTCGACCATCTCGGGGGGCAGATCGAGCAAGGAGACCGCTCCGGGTCCCGAAAGAAAGACGTCGGGGTGGCGTGAGGCTTCGGCGACGTCGCGGTGGCGAGTCAAGGACCAGTACCCGTTTCCCGGCGGGAACTCAATCGAAGAACCCAGGAGTGGCGGGTCGTCGTAGTGGGCGATCGGCCGGCGGGCGCGAAGAATTCGAAAGGCTTCTTCACGCTCTGGCCAGGGACGGCGCCAAAAGTCCATATCGGAGAGATTCGCGAACTCCGCGTCCTGTAAGGGGCCAACGTCAACCATCGACTCATCGTAGTGAGAACTCGGTCACGCGGCGGGCCGAACACGGCAAACTGGGGGAGTGGAACTCACCGATCAAGAGCGACAGAGTCGTCTCAACGCGCTCAACGCGCTCATGGAGCTCATGCGCCCCTCGGTGCAGGCTGACGGCGGGGACCTCGTGCTCGTGCGCGCCGACGTCAACACCGGGGTGGTCGAGGTTCAACTACAGGGCGCGTGCTCGAGTTGCGCAATTTCTACTGACACCATCCAAGGTGGCGTGACGCGAATTTTGAAGGACCGCTTGACCTGGGTCACCGAAGTCGTGGGTGACGTGCAAGAGACTGACGACCTGGAGGGTTCCATGTCACTCGGTACCGGTGGCTACGTCCCGCGGTACCGCTCGCTGTAGTTCGTCAAAAATTTTGCGCGTGTCGTAGGCCGGGTGGGTATTATTTAGTTAGGTGAACTAATGAATACTGCCGTGACTCCGACCGAGACCGCCGCGCGACTTCGACGAGCAGTGACGCGACTGCACCGACGC
>NCBD01000196.1 GCA_002255315.1 Actinobacteria bacterium 21-64-8
TGCTCGCTCGGACTTTCCTGGCTACATCAGTCGGCGAGGCACCGCAGCACCGAGTAGCTCAAAGACTCGGCGCTGGGTAGGGGTCGCAGTAGAGAGCAGCTCGAACGAACTCCCGGTCTCAGTGGTCACCGCCATGGTGTTGCGAGTGAGCGTGGCGAGGTGATCGAGCAGCCCGCGGAATGCGCGGACTTCTTCGTCGACGTTGTTGCGTTTGGCGGCGGCCTTCTTTGACGCCGACGCCGAACGCACTGCCGGGGCCACTGGGTTGTCACGGGTCGGTGGACTCTCGTCAGTGAAGGTGAGTGGGGCGAGTGCTTCACGCAGGTGCCACACGAGGTAGGCGCTGAGCATGCAGATGAACACGTGAGCGCGCACTCGAGCCTCGAGCCGGTGATGTATCGGACGTAAGGAAAGGTCGTCTACCTTGATGTGGCGAAAGTCGCGCTCCACGTGAGCTAAGTCCTTGTAGGCATTGACCACGCTGGCAGCGTCCATCTCGTTCTCTTTCAGGGTGGTGCGCAGCACGTAGATGCCGTCGAGGGCGGCTTCGGCGTCGATGGACGCCTGGCGTCTCGTGACCACGAGCGTCGAGTCGGTGATGACAATGTCGAAGTGCTTGGCCATCTTGCGCTTGTTGATCACCTTGCCCAGGCGCAGTCCAATCTGGTCGGCGCCGCGCAAGTGTCCGCTCGTCACCGCGGTGAGGATCGGAGCAAGGGCTTCTTCGGTGGCGGCTAACAGTTCGTTGCGCTTGCGGTAACGCTCCGTTGCCAACAACGGGTTGCGACACGCGACGAGGCGCTCGTTGGGGTAGTCGGGGTGAGTGAACTCAGCGAGGTCTCTCTCGTCAAAGAGTGACAGTTGCAAGGGACCGTCCTCGCTCGCCAGTTGGGCGATCTGGGGCGCGCGCAGACAGGTCAACCACCCGAGATTGGTGTCCTCTCTCAGCGCCCTGATGCGCGCGCTCGTGATCATCCCGCGATCTCCCACCATGGTGAGGCGCGTGAGGTGAAAGCGTGTGCGCACCGACTCGACAATGGAGATGAACGCGGTTGGGTCCGCGGTGTTGCCGGCGAAGACTTCAATGGCGACCGGTCGCCCGTCACGGTCGGTGAGGAGTCCGTACTCAATCTGCGCGACACCACGCTTCTTGTCGCGCGAGTAGCCCCGAGCGGCTAGTTCGTTCTTCTTTCCCTCCACCCACGAGCTCGAGAGGTCGAAGTAGGCGAGCTGCGCGGGGTTGGCTTCAGCTGCCAAGTGACGCGTGGCGAGAGTGGCTTCGATCCGCGCCTGGCGTTGGCCCAGCCAGTCCATGGCGGCGTAGACGTCGTCAGTGCTGACGTCCTCGAGTCCGAGGTCACCGCTCAGCGTGGTGTCGGCCCACCACTTGGTAGTCGCCAGCTTCGGACGCGGGTGCACCACACGCGCGAGAATGAGCGCGTAGGCGATTGATCGCTCTCGACACGCCGGCCCCAAGAGATCAGGTAGACCGAGTTTGTTCGCCATCACCGAGACCGCAGCCAGGTGTCCGTGGGGTAAGGAACGGGTGAGTTCAAGACCCTTGCCCACCGCCACCAACGTGTCGCCCGCGAGCGTCGCGCGCAGTACGCTCAGGGCTTCTTCGGGCAACGCCGAGACGTTGCCCAGCGTCTCGTGGTGGATCTTGCCCGCTTCGCGGTAGCTGCGGCGTAACAGGTGCGAGACGGACTCGCGGCTCACGCCATCCTTGGTCTTATACTTGCGCACTACTCGCGCGACGTGAATCGCGCTATCTCGCCGAGTCATAAACGAAATCTAGCATAGACTCCCGTAACTGTCACGTATTATCTTGGCTACACATTCTGACC
>NCBD01000069.1 GCA_002255315.1 Actinobacteria bacterium 21-64-8
TCTCGCCCACGACGGCGGTGTGGTGGTCGAGGATCGTGAAGTCGCCCTCGGACGAGCGCGCGACGAGAGCCGTCGCCACACCCGACCACAACGCCGCCTCGGGCGTAACGATCTCGACGCGCAGGGTCATCAGCTCTTGGCCAACTCCGCGGCCCGACGCTCGACGTCCGCGGCGCCACCCACGTTCAAAAAGG
Organism: Actinobacteria bacterium 21-64-8; assembly: GCA_002255315.1. Classification (GTDB taxonomy): domain Bacteria; phylum Actinomycetota; class Acidimicrobiia; order Acidimicrobiales; family RAAP-2; genus RAAP-2. The sequence goes on from NCBD01000069.1 coordinate 195, forward strand.
CCTGCTCGGGGAAGTGGTCGAGGTCGCCCTTGACGAGGTGCTCGAAGGACTCAATCGTCTCAGCGACGGGCACGTTAATACCGTCGATGCCGGTGAAGATCTTGGAGACGAACATCGGCTGGGACAAGAAACGCTGAATCTTTCGCGCGCGGTCGACCGTCACGCGGTCAACCTCGGAGAGCTCGTCGAGACCAAGAATCGCGATGATGTCCTGGAGCTCTTTGTAGCGCTGAAGAATCTGTTGGACCTGACGCGCGACGGCGTAGTGCCGATCGCCGACGATCTCGGGCGCCAAAATGTTCGACGTCGAGGTCAAGGGGTCGACCGCGGGGTAGATGCCCAGGGCGGCGATCTGACGACTCAACTCGGTCGTCGCGTCGAGGTGGGTAAAGGTCGTAAAGGGCGCCGGGTCGGTGTAGTCGTCGGCGGGCACGTAGACGGCCTGCAGTGAGGTGATCGAGCGACCGCGCGTCGAGGTGATGCGCTCTTGGAGCTCACCCATCTCGTCGGCGAGCGTCGGCTGGTACCCCACCGCCGAGGGCATGCGACCGAGCAGCGTCGAGACCTCAGAGCCGGCCTGGACGAAACGAAAGATGTTGTCGACGAAGAGCAACACGTCTTGATTCTTTACGTCGCGAAAGTACTCGGCCATGGTGAGTGCGGCGAGCGCCACGCGCAGACGCACCCCCGGTGGTTCGTCCATCTGGCCGTAGACGAGGGCCGTCTTTTCAATCACGCCCGACTCGCGCATTTCGAGCAAGAGGTCAGTACCTTCGCGCGTGCGCTCGCCCACGCCGGCAAAGACCGACACACCGTCGTGTTGTTCAGCGACGCGTCGAATCATCTCCATGATGAGCACCGTCTTACCGACGCCCGCGCCACCGAAGAGGCCGATCTTGCCACCCTGGACGTAGGGGGCGAGCAGGTCGATGACCTTGATGCCGGTTTCGAACATGGTGGCGCGTGGTTCGAGCTGGTCAAAGGCCGGCGCGCTACGGTGAATCTCCCAGTGATCTTCCACCGCTCCGATGTCGTCGGTGTCGAGCGAGTCGCCCACGACGTTAAAGACGTGGCCCAAGACGGCGTCACCCACGGGCACCGAGATGCCCCGTCCGTTTTGGCGTACGACGGCACCACGCACGAGTCCGTCGGTGGGCTTCATGCACACGCAACGCACACGACCCTCACCGATCTGTTGGGCTACTTCGGCGACGACGGTAATGGTTTCGCCGTCGAGTTCGATGTCCATCTCGACGGCGTGGTTGATCTCCGGCAGCGACTGGGGAGGGAACTCCACGTCCACCACGGGACCGGCGATCGCGACGACTCGACCGGTTTCGAACGTGGTCTTATCTGGAGCCATTGTCATTTCATTCTCACTTTCCCGAGCGGAGCGCTTCAGCGCCGCCCACGATTTCCATAATTTCGGTGGTGATCGAGTCCTGTCGGGCTCGGTTCATCACGCGCGTCAGGGTCTGACCAAGTTCATCGGCGTTGTCAGTCGCGGCCGCCATGGCTCGCTGTTGGCTGGTGTGAAACGACGCCGCACCCTCGAGCAGCGCCGAAAAGATCTCGCTCTCGAGCGCGCGCGGGGCCAAGAAGAACAACAGTTGCGCCGCCTCGGGCTCGAACTCGGTGTAGCCCTTCAGAGCACTGGTCGCTTCGACCTCGGGCAGTTCGGGGATGGTCAGCGGCAGCAGTTGTTCGGTTTCAACCATTTGGCTCGACGACGAGTGAAATCGCGTCGAGACCAACATGACCTGCTGGGCCTCGCCGTCGACGTAGGGCGCCACGACGTGACTGGCGACGACGCGCGCGTCGGCGAAGGTCGGTCGGTCGGCGAAACCCACGAAGCTCTCTTCGACCTCAACGCCGCGGAATCGAAAGTAGGCCGGCGCCTTCTTGCCAACGGTAAAGAGTCGAACGCGCGTGCCCGCAGCGTTGAGTGAACGCACCAGGCGTTCGGTCGCGCGCAGCGTCGAGGAGTTGTAGGCGCCTGACAGCCCACGGTCACCGGCGATCATCAACACCACGCAGGTGTCCACTTTCTCCGGGGTCGCCAGCAACTTCGCCGCGCCCGCGGGGTCTCCGAGGGCCGCTTCGACGATGATGCGCCGCATTCCGTCGCGGTAGGGACGATTCGCCGCGATACGTGCCTGGGACTTGGGGATCTGGGAGGCGGCGATGAGCTCCATGGCTTTAGTGATCTTGCGCGTTGCCTGTACCGACTTAATACGACGACGCAGGACGCGTTCTTGTCCTCCGGCCATAGTCCCTCCTTTCCCTTAGTGCGTTGGTCTAGTTACTCGGCGCAAAGCCGTCGACGAACGAGCGCATCGCGGCGTCCAGCAGCGCGGTGTCGGGCAAGGTGCCCTGGTCGCGAATCTGGGCGAGCAAGTCCGCGTGGTTCGAACGAAAGGCCGTTAAAAGTTCGGCCTCGAAGCGACGCACGTCGGCGACGGGTACGGTGTCGAGCCAACCGCGCGTGCCGGCGTAGACGACGACGCACTGCTCTTCGACCGGCATTGGTGAGTTGAGTCCCTGCTTGAGCAGTTCGGTGAGTCGATAGCCGCGGTCCAGCTGCGCCTGGGACGTTTTGTCGAGCTCAGAACCGAAGGTGGCGAAGGACTCAAGGTCGCGGAACTGGGCGAGGTCAATCTTCAAACTGCCCGCGACCGACTTCATGGCCTTGATCTGGGCCGCACCACCCACGCGCGACACCGAGTTACCCACGTCAATGGCGGGGCGCATACCTGAGTAAAAGAGGTCGGCCTGCAAGAAGACCTGACCGTCGGTAATCGAGATCACGTTGGTCGGGATGTAGGCCGAAATGTCACCGGCCTTCGTTTCAATAATGGGCAGTGCGGTCAATGAACCGCCGCCCCTTTCGTCGCTCAACTTCGCCGCACGTTCGAGGAGACGACTGTGCAGGTAAAAAACGTCGCCGGGGTAGGCCTCGCGGCCCGGTGGGCGACGCAGCAGCAGCGAGATCTGACGATAGGCCTCGGCCTGCTTCGAGAGGTCGTCGTAAACGACGAGCGCGTGCTCACCGTTATCCATCCACTCCTGGCCAATCGCGCACCCGGCGTAAGGTGCCAAGAACTTAAAGGGCGCGGGGTCGCCTGCCGAAGCAATAACGACGACCGTGTAGGCCATCGCCCCAAAGTCTTCGAGGGTCTTGACGGTCTGGGCAACCGAGGAATTCTTCTGTCCCACCGCGACGTAGATGCACTTCACGCCTTGACCTTTTTGGTTCAAGATGGTGTCAATGGCGACGGTGGTCTTACCGGTCTTGCGGTCGCCAATGATGAGTTCGCGCTGTCCACGGCCAATGGGCGTCATCGCGTCGATGGCCTTAATACCCGTTTGCAGCGGCTCACCGACGGGCTGGCGACCAGTGATGCCGGGGGCCTGGATCTCCATGCGGCGAATCGTCGGATTCACGAGGGGGCCCTTGCCGTCAATGGGCTCGCCGAGCGCGTTCACGACGCGGCCCAAGAGGGCGTCACCGACGGGCATCGAAAGAATCCGGCCCGTGGCGCGCACGACCTGCTCTTCTTCGATGTGGTCGACCGAACCGAGCACCACCGCACCAATGGTCTCTTCGTCCAGGTTCATCGCGAGACCCACGGTGCCGTCTTCAAATTCGAGCAGCTCGTTGACCTTCGCCGACGGTAGGCCCGACACGCGGGCGATGCCGTCGCCGACTTCGACCACGCGGCCCACCTGTTCGGCGGCGACGCTCGGATTGAAATCATCGACGTGCTTGCGCAGCGCTTCGGTAATTTCGCTGGCGCTAATCGTGAGTTCAGTCATCAAAAGTTCCTTCTGTTAGTCGTTTCGAGTTAAGGCGGATTCGTAAAAGTGCGAAGAGTTCACGCTCTCGCGCAGCGCAGCGAGTCGTCCGCGAGTCGTCGCGTCGAGGCGCAGATCACCGATTTCGACCAGGACGCCACCCAGGAGTTGGGCGTCGAGGTCAATCTCGAGTTCGACGGACTTACCCGTCAGGGCCGCGAGCGAACTCACGAGTTCGTCGCGACTCGCTTGATCGAGCTCGCGCGCGGTGTGCACGCGCGCCACCCGCCAATCGCGAAGCGCCGCCACGTAATTCACCAGTGCGTCGAGCGTGCCCACGACGTCACGGGGCCGTCCCCCGACTACCACGAAGCGCGCGAGCGCCAAGGTCGTGTCGTTGACGCGCCCCACGAGGAGCGCGTTGGTCGTGTTAAGGCGCACCTCGAGCGGCGCGTCACGGTCCAACAACAGTCGTCGCAGGTCGTCGTGATGCTCTACCGCACGGGCCCACTGAAAGAGTTCGTCTTCAATCGCGGAGAAGTTCGCCACGTCGACGGTTTCGAGCAGCGCGTCGGCGAAGCCGTAGACCCGTCGGCGCGCTTCGAGCAGACTCAAGTTCACAAAGTCCGTCGAAGTGTTTTCGTGCTGGAGCCGCGCGGCGTGCGCGAGCGCGCCGAGCGACGAGACAACTTCAGGGGCCGGTACGTGTTCGGCGGCGTAGGTGACCACGCGCGAGGTCGTCGCGCGAACCTTGTCGGCCAGCAGGTCCGCGAGCACCGCCGCGCGCGTCACGCCCGTTAAGGAGGTGTCGCCGAGCAAGGCTCGCAGTTGCGGGTTCGAAAGAACGCTCTGCTCCAGCGCCGCAAGTTCGTCCGCGACGGCGCCTTGCGACGGCGCGTCAAGCGCGCTGAGTTGAGCGAAGGCGAATCCTTCGAGTTGGGCCAACATGCTTAGCGGTCCGTTCCCCTCGCGGCTTCGGCGCGAAGCGCGCCGACGGCTTCACGCACGAGATCTTGGTGCGCGTTCTGATCGACTTCGCGCCCCACGATCTTCGTGACCAAATCAAAAACAATCTCGCCGACCCGTGCCGACGCCTCGTCGATCGCCTGCTGACGTGCGCCAGCGACTTCGTTCTGGGCGTTGGCGAGAATGCGCTCGTACTCCACTTGGGCTCGACCACCCGACTCGGCCTTGAGCTGATCAGAGATGGCCTGAGCGTTCTCGACGATTTGGCGGGCCTGCTCGCGGGCTTCGGCGAGCACTCGAGCGCGTTCGTCGCCCGCCGAGGCGACCTCGGCGCGCGCCGCGTCGGCGGCGGCGAGCGCTTGGCGGATCTTCTCTTGACGACCTTCCATAGCCCGGTTCAGGGGCGGCAGGATGTACTTCGTGACGAGGAACAAAATCACCAACACCACCAACAGCTCTACGACGAACGTGCCGTTGGGAATGAGGAAGACCGACGTCGCAATCATCTCGAGAGACCTACTTTCTAGCTAAGGGACCGACTGAGCACGCTCAGACGGGCAAACTACTGCGCCTTGAAGACGTAAACGAAGACGACCATGAACAAGAGGTTGATGAAGTACATCGCCTCAACGAGTCCGACCGTCAAGAAGAAGTACTGCCGGGCCTTGTTCTCAATCTCGGGCTGACGCGCGATAGCGGCAATGGTCTGGCTACCGGCCAAACCGTCACCGATTGCCGCACCGATCGCGCCACCGCCGAGGGCGAGTCCGCCACCGACGAGCGCACCGGCAATGCGCACCGCGCTCGCCACTGAGTCTGTAGTTGCCATTATTCATTTCCTCCTGGGTTGGATTTAGTGTGAGGTCTCGACGAGCTCGTGGTGGTGCTCTTCTTCACCCTCGTGACTGGTCGCAAAGGCGAAGTAGA
>NCBD01000197.1 GCA_002255315.1 Actinobacteria bacterium 21-64-8
GAGGGTAAGTGACCTACTTTTAGGACTCGCTCCGAGTGCGACGCTGGCGGTGGACGCGAAGGCGAAGGCCCTCAAAGCGGCCGGCGAACCAGTCATTGGCTACGGCGCCGGTGAACCGGATTTTCCCACCCCCGCCCACATCGTCGAGGCCGCGGCGGCCGCCTGTTTAGACCCCAAGAACCACAAGTACACCCCGACGGCGGGACTGCACGAACTGCGCGACGCCATTGTCGCTAAATCCCAGCGCGATAGTGGACTTGAGATTAAGCCCAACCAAATTCTCGTCACCAACGGCGGCAAGCACGCCGTCGCGACCACCTTTATGACGGTACTGAACCCCGGTGACGAGGTGCTGATTCCTGCGCCATACTGGACGACGTACCCGGAAGCCGTTTACTTGGCGGGCGGCGTTCCCGTGCCCGTCATGACCAGTGAAGCGAACGGTTTTCGCGTCAGCGTCGACGAACTCGAAGCGGCCCGCACCGAAAAGACGAAGCTCTTGGTCTTCGTCTCGCCTTCCAACCCGTCGGGTGCGGTCGTTTCACCCGATGACGTCGCCGCCATTGGTCGCTGGGCCGCGGAGCACGACGTCTGGGTGATGTGTGACGAGATCTACGAGCACCTGGTCTACGGCGACGCGAAGCACGTCTCGATGCCGGTCGTCGCCCCCGAGCTCGGAGATCGCTGGGTCGTCGTGAACGGTGTGGCGAAGACCTACGCCATGACGGGATGGCGCATTGGTTGGATGATTGGCGCCCCCGACGTCATGGACGCGGCCGTCAACTACCAGAGCCAAACGACGTCGAACATCTCGAACGTCTCTCAGCGCGCCGCCGTCGCCGCTCTGACCGGTGACCTCAGTGCGGTCGCCGAGATGCGTTCGGCCTTTGACCGTCGTCGTCGAAAGATGGTTTCGATGTTGAACGCTATTGACGGGGTCAGTTGCGCGATGCCCGAAGGTGCCTTTTACTGCTACCCGAACGTGGCGGGACTGCTGGGACGCTCACTGAGCGGCAAGACCGCACAGAGCTCGAGTGAACTCGCGACGATTTTGCTCGACGAGATCAAAATCGCGGTCGTCCCGGGCGAGGCCTTTGGCACGCCGGGATTCTTTCGCCTCAGCTACGCCCTCGGTGACGATGACCTCGTCGAGGGTCTCGAGCGATTCGCCAAGTTCGCCTCGGTCGATTAAGTGCTCAGTTGAGCACTGACTCCGGGGATGTTTTTGCAGGAATGCTGCACGCAACGGGTGCGTCGAATCCGTAGAGGTAGTTTGCTGGAGCGTGCCAGCAGCGCGTCGTGGAGCAGTGGTGTTTATCGCGACGTCGACCAACGAGACCAAGGGGGAGCGCAGAGGTGACTAGACCGGGCGCGGCGATTGTTCGCCTCGTGGCTCCACTGGGGGCGGTCGTCTTGATATCGGGCGTACTCACGGTAAACGCGAGTGGCTCCAGCCCCCGCAGTCCGAGTGCGCCACTCGACGTGCGCGCGCGCGTCGTGGGATCCATCGCGACCATCAACTGGACCCGTCCCGAGCGAGTGGGGGTTGCACCGTTGCTGAACTACGTCGTCAGTTCGCGCCCCGCAGGACTTCGATGCGTGTCTCGAGTCACCCACTGTCGAATCCGCGTGCACCAGCCCGACGTGCTCTATCAATTTGTCGTGACGGCCCGGAACCGACTCGCGATCGGGCCACCGTCACGGTCGTCGAACAGCGTGAGGTGGAACGTGCCGGAGACTTCAACCACCACCACCACTACCACCACTACCACGGTCCCCACGACCTCTTCGACGACCACGACGACCTCTCCCACTACGACCTCTCCCACTACGAC
>NCBD01000198.1 GCA_002255315.1 Actinobacteria bacterium 21-64-8
CCTTGACGTCACGCTGGTCGCTCGCCCATGAGCGTCGCTACGTCGTAAAAGGTAATGAAAGGAAGAAAGATATGAGTGAGGAAAAGCACGCACCCGATCGCCGCGAGTCAGGCGTGACGGAAGGTTCGGAGTCGTCGAGCGAGCGACGAGAACGATTCGAGAGTTCAGGCACGGTCGCCGCCGTCGTGACCACGCGCAGTGGCGACGTCACGGTGCGAGCTTCGAAGAATGGCGAAATCGAAGTTTCGTTGTCGGCTCAACGATCTGGTGGTGAAGCGCAGCTCGCTCAGGCTCGCGTCATTTTTGACGAACGACGTCAGACGCTCGAAATCGTGACGTTGCCCGACGGATCAACTCGGACCAGTGGCGGGTTAGGTGCAGCAATGCGAGGTGAGTGGTTCGGCACTCGGAGTGATCTCGACGTCGTTGTCACGCTGCCCGAGGGTTCGGACCTGCAAGTCGTCACCGCGTCGGGTGACACCGTCGTGGGCGTGGCACTCGGTGACGTGAAGATCTCCAGCGCGTCCGGTGACGTCGCGGCACTCGATACCTTTGACGCTCTCGACGTGCGCACCGCCTCGGGCGACGTACGGGCCGGACGAGTCCTCAATCGACTTCGTTGTAAGAGTGCGTCGGGCGATCTGCGCGTCGCGAGTGTCGCTGAAAGGACCGACATCGCCAGCGCGTCCGGCGACGTTGAAGTTACAACGACCGCGCCCGGCGAGTTGGCCGTCAATTCGGCTTCGGGCGACGTCGTGGTGCACGTTGCGGCGGGACTCTCCGTGGACGTGGCGGGTAACACGCTGTCGGGAAGTTTGGGCTCTGAGATTGACCTCAGTGGATCGGGCGACGACGTGCTCGACGCTCAGGTCTCGTTCATCAAAGTCAACACCGTTTCGGGTGATATTTTGATCGATCGGGCGCGCGTTTAAGTAGACGCCCGATCGACTACTTCTTCGTCGCCCAGAAGATTTCGGCGATGCCGTCGATCTCGCTCAAGAGACGATCGGCGACGGCGACGTCGTTGGTCTTCTTCGCTTCGCCGGCGCTCTTCGTGGCCTTCCAAAAGAGGTCGTGGAGATTCGGATACGCGGCGAGGTGCTCGGGCTTGAAGTAGTCGGTCCAGAGGACCCACAGGTGGTGCTTCGCGAGTTCGCAGCGCTCTTCTTTGATGAGCGTGGCGCGCACCTTGAAATCGGTGTCGGAGGAGGCGTTGTACTTCTCCATGCAGCCCTTGACGGAGAGTGCTTCGATGCGGGCCTGGGCGGGGTCATAGACGCCACAGGGAAGGTCGCAGTGGGCCGAGGCGACGAGTGGAGAAGTCGTCGCGTCGAGCCAGTGATCGAGCCGTGTGCGAATCGTCATAGTGATGCCTTTCGTTAGGTTTTATGCCCACCGAAACGGGCGTACTTCCATTCAGCAGGATAGCCAGCCACCTGGGATAACGTGCACTCGTGAGCGCTCTCGTCGAGTTCTTCTTGCGCCGCGTGACGGTGGAGGGTTCCTCGATGATGCCGACGTACCTACCCGGCGAGCGGCTAACGGCGTGGCGACGTTGGCGGGCGGTGCGACCGGGTGACGTCGTGGTCGTGCGCGACCCGCGCGACCCCAATCGCTGGCTCTTAAAGCGCTGCGTGCAAAAGGTCGGCAGCCAACTGGATCTTCGTGGAGATAATGCTCAGGCCTCCACTGATTCGCGCGACTTTGGCCTCGTACCCAGTCGCGACGTGATCTACCTGGTAGCAGCGGTAAAGCCCGATTAGGGCACACTGTCGCTCTCGGGGGCCCCGCCGGTAGGCTTCGCCCCATGGCTCGCCTCGCCG
>NCBD01000070.1 GCA_002255315.1 Actinobacteria bacterium 21-64-8
GCGATCAGCACCTCACGGGTTCGCCGCAGGAGCACCATCTACTTAGGGAGGACCACACCAGTGGCAACAACCATCGATTCGCACGATGGATCGTCGGGGGACCCGGCGTTTCGTGTCGAACAACACGGCATTGACTTCATTCAAGAGAGCGAGCGCTGGGCGAGCGCGCGCAATATCGGCGCACTGTGGGGCGGCACCTCGCTCAACGTCGAGTACTTCTTTTACGGCGCGATTCTTATGGGTTTTGGCTTCACGTTCTGGACGGCCGTCACGATCATCATCGTGGGCAACCTGTCCTACTTCGCCCTCGGAGTGGCCTCGCTGCAGGGACCCGAAGCGGGCACGACCGCCTTTACGATTTCGCGCGCGGCCTTTGGCACCAAGGGTTCTCGACTCGTCGCCTTCTTTAACTGGATTACTCAGCTGGGTTTTGAGACTGAAGGCCTCATCCTGATCGTGGGCGCAGCCATCGTGCTCTCACAGATGGCGGGGATTCACGTGAGCAACGGCCTGAAGATTGGCTTTGTTATTTTGGCCGCCGCTATCCAGGCCGTCATGCCCTACCTTGGTCACGCGACGATGGTCAAAGTCTTACGTGCTCTGATCATTCCCTTCGGGGCAATCTTCGTCGTCCTCGCGCTCTACGACTTCAAGCACGGCACCTCGAATTTCAAGGGCTTTGGCGGCGGTTGGGAACTGTGGACCGCGGGTCTCGCCTTTACGATTGCCCTGTCGGGACTGGGATGGACCGAGTGTGGCAACGACTACACGCGATACCTTCCCCGTGAGACGAAAAAGAGTGCGGTCGTCGGGTGGATCTTCCTCGGCACGGCGGTGCCCGAAATCATCATCATGGTGCTGGGCGCCTTGACCTTTACGTTCTTGTCCTCCAGCGCGGAGTCGGCGGCGTGGAACGGCGCGAACCCCTTTGAGGCGCTGCACATCCAGCACACGATGCCCAGTTGGTTCGTCGCGATCTTCATGATCTTTGCCATCGTGCAACTCTTCGCCATTAATTCCATGGACCTCTACTCCTCGGGCGTGTCACTGCAGGCGCTCGGGCTTCGCCTGAAGCGCTATCAAGCGGTCGTTTTGGACTCGATCCTCGCGTGCCTGCTCACGATCTGGGCCGAATTCCAGTCGACCTTCTCGCTCTACATGAAAGAGTTCGTCGGGGTCATCATCGTCTGGATTGCGCCGTGGTTCGCCATTTACGTCGTCGACTGGCTCATGCGCAAGATGCGCTACAACGCCAGCGAACTCCAGCGCACCGATAAGGGCAGTATCTACTACGTCGGCGGTGCCGGCGTGAACTGGAACGGCGTCATCGCCTTCGTCGTGGGGCTCGTCGGGGCTACGACGGCCTACTCGAAGGCGCCACCACCCGTGAACTTCCCCTTCCACTGGATGACTCCGATCTCGAACCACTACGGCGGCGCTTGTGCGGGCAATCTCGTAAAAGGCGTCTGCACCGCCGGGTGGTACGGCGGGGCCGACTTCTCGATCTGGATCGGCGTCGTGCTCGCCGGTGGGCTGTACTTCATCCTGGAAAAGATTCGTCCCCACGTCGCGACCCAAGTCGCTCGACAGAAGGAACTCGAGCCACACCTCTAGAACTTCAACAACCAAGAGCCCGGTTCGCCTCTCGCGAGCCGGGCTCTTCGTTGTTGACTTCACCGTTCTCGTGGCATAGGCCCGCGTCGACGAGGATTGGCAGGACTACTCCTTACGACATTGACGTCGGCCACCACTCAGCGACCCACGCCCGCCAACTGGCGTAGCCGGCGGGCGGCGCGTCGAGTGCCGTTCCTGCGAGCTCGGCGGCGTCGGGGACTTCGAAGCGTCGTCGGTAGTCCGCCAAGACTTCATCCGTAATGTAGAACGTGGTGTCAGACTCGACACGAGCTCGATCGTCACGACGTCGTCGCTGCTCCGCTTCGTCAATCTCTAGGTACACGAGTTCGCACGACGCTCCCGCGTCGGCGGCAATCGCCCGCAGCGCGGTTCGCTCCACCTTGGCCCAGACACCGAAGTCCAAGATGACGTTGACGCCGCAGCGCAACGCGCGACGTGCTAACCAAATGAAGCGACCCTCGAGGACGTTGCGCTTGCCGTCAGCGTCATGGTCGTCAAATAGCGGAATCATCCATTCGTCGGGGGTCAAACGTAGGGCCCGGCGTTCTCGCTCGATTTCCTTGGCTCGCGTGGACTTGCCCGACGCCGGCAGAGCGACCATGACGAACAACACCGGATCAAGTGGTGTCGCCGCAGGGTCATGCATGAAACTCACGCTGAATAGTGTGCCCGAGGTGTCGCGCGACGAGAAACGACACCGCCATCACGTGGTGCCAGCACCAGGTCCTCTCGCTGGGGCACCACTGGACGACGAGTCCAGCGAGTCAAGCGTTCGCGAGCTAGCCGACCCAATCCTCCACGAATGCGCCACTGCGATCGGGACGAAAGACGGGAATCGACCCGAGCGCGTGGACCATGGCGGCGTCCTCGCCGAGCGCTTCCTTCCAGAGCGACGCCTCAGTGACCAGGGTGCCAATCACGCACACCTCCGCGCCCACTCGACGAAGGAGCCGCAGGGCCGCGCCCGTCGAGGCACCCGTCGAGATCACGTCGTCCACGATCGCCACGCGCTTTCCTTCGACGTCGGGTACGCGAGCGCGATCAAAGAGCAGTCGTTGATCAGCGTTCGTCGTGATCGAGCGCACGGGCTCGCTAATGGCGTCGGCGAGGTGACGAGCCCTAAGTGGCGCGTCACTTCAACGGCGAGGGGAATCCCCATGGTGGCCACGGTCGCGACGATGTCGACGTCGTAGGCGCGCAAGACGTCGGCGAGTTCTTCACCCGCCTTAGCCATAAAGCGCACCCCCATATCCACCGTAATGAGCAGAGCCAGCGCGAGGTCATCGTTCAAGGTCACGACCGGTAGTTCAATTTCTTGCGTACCGACGGTGACGGCGTATCGTCGCGATTCCACGCTGAGGGAGCATACTGAAGTGATGACAACCGCTCGCAAACCGCTCGATCCATCGCTTTGCGCCACCATGCTCGAGGTCGCACTCGACGAGGCGCGTCGTGGCCTCAGTGAAGGAGGCATCCCCATCGGCGCGGCGCTCTTTACCCGTGAGGGAACCTTGCTCGGCGCCGGACATAATCGCCGCGTGCAAGAAGACGACGCCTCCGTCCACGCCGAGACCGACGCCTTTCGCAAGGCCGGACGGCGCCGCGACTACCCCGAATGCGTGATGGTCACGACCCTCTCACCGTGTTGGTACTGTTCGGGTCTCGTGCGCCAGTTCAACATCGGCGCCGTCGTGATCGGTGAAGCCCAGAACTTCCACGGGGGTCACGACTGGCTCGAAGAACTCGGCGTCGAAGTGATAGTCGTGAACGACGAGGCCTGTACGAATTTGCTCGGAGCGTTCATCGAAGGACACCCCGAACTCTGGCACGAAGATATCGGCCGCTAGTTCCTATCGAGCGGGCGGGCCGAAGAGTCGATCGCCCGCATCACCCAGGCCCGGAATGATGTAACCCACGTCGTTCAACTCGTCGTCGAGGGCCGCCGCGACGATCGTCACGTCGGGGTGTCGCGACGACACGAACTCAACACCCGGGCGCGCCGCGATGAGACAGAGCACCGTAATGGTGCCCGCACCACGTGCACGCAGCATCGTCAAGACACAATCCAGTGAGCCGCCGGTGGCGAGCATAGGGTCACAGAGCACCACGTGCACGCCTCGCAACGTCTCGGGAAGTCCGTCTAAGTAGACGTCGGGCTGCAACGTCACTTCGTTGCGGCGGAGCCCGACCAAACACACGCGATGGTGGGGCAACACCTCTTGCACGGCGGGACTCATTCCCAGCCCGGCGCGAAGAATGGGCACGATGAGGTACTCCGTGTCCACGCGTAGCGCCGGCGCACCTTTGACGACGGGGGTATCGACCGTCGTCGGCGTCACGGGCGTCGAACGAAAGGCTTCGTAGGCGACGAAACGCGAGATCTCGCCCGCGAGGCGCAAAAAATCAGCGTTGGACGTGCGCACGTCACGTAGTTGACGAATCTTGTCGGCGACGAGAGGATGAGCGATCACCACGAGCGAATCCACAGCGCCACACTAGGGCATCGGGCCAAATTCTCTCTTCGTGAACGGACTCACAATGTCACCACCCACCATTACAGTGGTCCGGTGGCATCTTCTCTCTCGACGCAGTCACCGAGAGAGCGAAACGAGGGTGCGAACCCCTTGGGCGGCGTGCGCTCGAACTACGCCGGACCGCTTCGGCGAATCTCGCGCGATCGAACCCTCCCCTGGTGGCGGCGCATACTGCCCGTAATCGCCTCGCACCGCGTCACCTTCATCGTCGCCATTTCACTGTCGTTCGTGAGCTTGGTCTTTCAGACGCTCGTGCCCAACATGCTCAACCACGCCATTGACCACTCGCTGGTGGCGCATCAAGGCTCGCTCACGCGCGCCGTCGTTGAGATTTTGATTGTTGGCGTCCTCGCGGGAATGACCGGCATGATCTCGCGTCAGTACGTCTTCGCTACCGCTTACAACGTCGAGGCAGATCTTCGCTCGTTGATCTACGAACACATGACGTGGCTCTCGTTTAGTTTTTATGACCGGGTCCAGTCGGGCCAGCTCATCAGTCGCGCGAACTCCGACATCCGTAGCGTCCAGATGTACTCGACGTTCGCGCCGCTAATCGTGGTGCAGTGCTTTATTGGCGTCATCGCCTTCATCTTCATGCTGTCAATCAATGTGGTCCTCGCCCTTATCGCCATGATTGTCATGCCGCTGCTCTACTTCGTCAGCATCCAAATGCGACGCGTCTTATTTCCCATCTCGTGGATCACGCAGGCTCGACTGGCCGATGTCGCGACCATCGTCGACGAGAATGTGAACGGCGTACGCGTCGTGAAATCCTTCGCCCAAGAAGAAGCCGAGATCAATCGCCTCGCCGACGCCGCCGAGCGCGTGGCCTGGTCCTACGTCAAAGACGCACACCTTCGCGCGGTGTGGAGTCCCTGGGCACAAAATCTCCCCCAGTTGGGCCTGGCGCTCGTGCTGCTCTTTGGCGGCTGGATGGTCATCGACGGCCACTTGGGCATTGGCGCGATTCTCGCCTTCAACGCCTACCTCTTAATGCTCCAGGCGCCCTTCATGATGCTCGGACAACTGGTCATGATGGGCCAACGCGCCAAGGCGAGCGCCGAGCGGATCTTTGAGATTTTGGACGAGAACCCCGACATCGTGGACCGGCCCGGTGCCTACGACCTCGAACACGTCGAAGGTCGCGTCGTCTTTGATCACGTCCGCTTTGCCTACGGTGCGGGCAACGAGATTTTGAACGACGTGGACTTCACGCTCAACGCGGGCGAAACGGTCGCCATCGTGGGGCGCACGGGTTCGGGCAAGTCCACCATCGCCCGACTGCTCACGCGTTTTTACGACGCCACCGACGGCCACATCTCCATTGACGACCACGACGTGCGCGACGTCACGATGCACTCACTGCGCCAAAACGTCGGCGTCGTGCTCGATGAACCCTTCCTCTTTTCGATCTCCATCGCCGAAAACATCGCGTACGGAGCGCCCGCGGCGGAGCGAGACGCCATCATCGCGGCCGCGAAGGCAGCGAACGCTCATGAGTTCATCGAGCAGCTCCCCGAGGGCTACGACACCGTCGTGGGCGAACGGGGCTACACCTTGTCCGGCGGTCAGCGCCAACGAATCGCCATCGCGCGCACGCTGCTCGTCAATCCCCCCGTGCTGATTCTCGACGACGCCACCAGCGCCATCGACGTCCACGTGGAGGCAGGTATCTACGAAGCCCTGCGCACGTTGTTGCAGCGCCGCACCACGATCGTGATCGCACACCGCGTGTCGACCATTGCGCTCGCGAGTCGCGTCTTGTTGCTTGACGAGGGCCGCATCGTCGCTAGTGGCACCCACGACGAACTGCTCGCCACGTCGCCGCTCTACGGCGAAGTCCTCGCCCAGAGCACGAGTGACGAATCGGGAGACGAGTAAGTGGCTTGGGGTGGCGGCTGGGGAGGCGGGGGCGGCGCTGGCTTTGGCGGCGGTCACGTGGCGAGCTCGTCGGCCAATCTGCCCTTTGGGGGCATTCCCACCGAGCTGCAGGCGGGCGCGTCGAAGATCCTCGCCCAAGAACCACCCCACGAGCCATCGCACTTATCCTTTTCACAACTGCCCAGCGAGCGCGAGCGTCGCCGACTGACGCTGCCGTCGATGCTGTGGGATTACAAACGCTGGGTGGTGCTCGGATCGCTGCTCGTCATCGTGATCAGTCTGCTCTTACAAAGCGGTCCCCGACTGACCGAGTACGCCATCAATCGCGGCATGGTCCCCGGCCACCACTCGCTGAAAGTGATCGCGACGACGGCCGTCGTCTTTTTGGTCGTGGCGCTGCTCGGCACCTTCGCCCAGCGCTCCCAAGCCATTGTCACCGGCAAACTCGCGTCACGTGTCATGCACGACCTGCGCATCCGCGTCTTTACCCACTACCAGCGACTGAGCCTCGACTTTTTCACCGACGAAAAGGCCGGCGTGCTGATGAGTCGCATGACGAGCGACATTGAGAATCTTCAACAACTGATCCAAGACGGCGTCAGTCAATTCGCGCTACAAGGTCTCACGATGATCGTGATCACGGCCGTGCTCTTTACGACCAACGTCGCGCTCGCCACGTGGACCATCGTGCTCGTGGTACCGATCCTCTTCGCCTTTACGATCTGGTTCCACCACGCCTCCGAACGCGGCTATCTGCTGAGTCGCGACCGCATCGCCAACGTGCTGGCCGACCTGTCCGAATCGCTCTACGGCATCCGGGTCGTCACCGCCAACAACCGCCAGCGCCGCAATATCGTGAACCACCGCCACGTGGTGGGGGCCTACCGCGACGCCAATCTCTACACCGGTCGCGTGAACGCCATTTACGGACCGGTCACGATCATGATCGGCATCTTGGGCCAAGCGCTCCTGCTCGGTATCGGTGGGCGAATGGTGCTCCACCACCAGCTCAGTATCGGCGCGTTAATCGCGTTCTTTCTCTACCTGAACCGCTTTTTTCAACCGATCCAGCTCCTCGTCCAGCAGTACAACGCACTCCAGCAAGGCCGCTCGTCCATTATTCGACTACGCGAACTCTTAGAGACGCCCCCGAGCGTTGACGAAATCGTCGGCGCGACGACCTTGCCCGCGATTGCGGGGCGCATCACGTTCGAGAACGTGAGCTTTGGTTACGACCCCACTCGTTTAGTGCTGCGCGACGTGAATCTCGAGATTGCCCCGGGTGAATCGGTCGCCTTCGTCGGGCCCACGGGAGCTGGCAAGTCGACGATGGCCAAACTGGCGAATCGCTTCTACGATCCCACGTCCGGGCGCGTGCTGCTCGACGGCATCGACATCAAGACCGTGACGTTGCACTCGTTGCGCAGTCAGTTGGGCGTCGTGCCCCAAGAACCGTTCCTCTTTGCGGGCACCATGAAGCAGAATCTGCGCTTTGGCCGCCCCGACGCGACCGACGACGAACTCGAAGAGGCAATTGACGTCGTGGGTCTGCGCGAGCTGGTCGAGCGACTACCCAACGGCATCGACACCGTCGTGCACGAGCGAGGACAAACCCTCTCGGCCGGTGAACGCCAACTACTGGCCCTCGCGCGCGCCTTTCTCGCGCGTCCGCGCGTACTGATCTTGGACGAAGCGACCTCGTCGCTCGACCTCCAGAGCGAAACCGTGATTGAACGCGCACTCGATCGTCTCCTCGAAGGACGCTCGGCGATTCTCATCGCGCACCGCCTGACGACGGCCCAGCGGGCCGACCGCATCGTCGTGATCGATCAAGGCGGCATCGTCGAAGTCGGCACGCCCGACGAGCTGTTGCGACACGAGGGTGCCTACGCGACGATGTACGCCGCGTGGCTCGCCTCGGGCGGACGCGACGCGACGCGCGAAAGCGCCTAGGCGCTAGAGCATTTCCTTCACCTGCGCAATGAGCGACGCCGACGTTTGACCGGGTTGGGGCAAGGGGTGCACCTGTAGGTGCGTCACGCCGGCCGCACGAAAGGCCGCGACGCGCTCGGCGACGTAGCTCTTCGGTCCACAGAGCGTCGTGAGTTCTAGGAATTCGTCCGGCACCGCGGCTTCGGCTTCGCGCTTCTTACCCGCGAGGTAGAGGTCTTGAATAACCTCGGCTTCTGCTTCGTAGCCGTAACGAATCGCGAGTTCGTTATAAAAGTTCTTCCCCTTGGCGCCCATGCCACCGACGTACAGCTTCGAGCCGTCCGAGGACAGCGCCATCCCAGAGGGGAGCGCCGCCCCGCCGACGCCGAC
>NCBD01000071.1 GCA_002255315.1 Actinobacteria bacterium 21-64-8
GAGAGGCCCGTGAACGACCAACTCATCGATACAGCGCGCTCGGCGCCGACGGGCTCGTCTTGCGTTCGGCCAGTTCGATCGCCGCCAAACTCGCGTAGGCGCGGTACGCGCGCGAGCGCGTCGCGCAACGCGTCACTGTAGGGGTCGGCCAGGAGCCCCTGTTGGAGCGCCCAAAAGGCGAGTTCGAAGTTGCCGCGTTCGAGCGATTCGTGGTGGACGAGTAACGCCGCCCACTCGGCGTCGCGCGCGAGTCGCGCACTGTGGCCCTCGGCGAGGAACCACTCAAAGCCCCGCAGGGCACTCGCGAGCACTTCACCCTTGATCAGCACGAGCGCTCGCTGGGCCAGCGCGGCGCCATCTCGAATATCTAGTTGGCGTGCCCGCGCGACGAGGGCCGTGAAACGTTCCACGTCGCTTGAGAGGCCGTGGGTCACGTAGAGCCCGGACGACGTCACGGGATGTAGTCGTGGACCGAGGTCGTCGCTGCCGAGCGAGCGTCGCACCGCGCTGGCCGTGTTGGCGAGCGTTCGCTGGGTTGCGTCAACGTCGGCGTGTACCAGGACGCGAGTGCGCAGGCGCTCTCCCGTCACTGGTTCGTGGCGATGCAGCGCCAGGTAGGCCGTCATTTCGACGCAGCGCCGTCGAAGGGTGGCGAGGTAGGGCTCGTGGAGTCCCGTCACCGTCGGTTCGGCTCGCAAGAGTTCCACGACGACGTCACTTTCGCACCCCGTGTTAACGGCCCTAACGGCGGCGGGTGTGTCGGGGTGTTCGCGGCTGGCGAAAGTGACACAACACGCGGCGAGCTCGTCATCGATGGTGGAGAGTTCGCCCGTATAGACGACGAGACACTGACGCGCCGAGCGCGTCGCGAGCGCGCGTAACAAGGTGTCGGGGTCGTGCACGACACGAAGGGGCCCATCGTGCAACGAGACGAGTCGATGCACGAGTTCCTGGGGCGCGCCGCGCGTCGGAGGCGTCAACTGCCCGCCTTCGCGCGCGAAGTAGAGACCCTCGGGGGCGACGAAGATCGCCGTGGGCGTGATGGTGGTCGCGCACGGTAGCAGCGTGAGATCAAGGTCACTGGCGACAAAGCCGTCGCGGCGGTCGCCGAGCAGACTCGCCAGTCGTGCGAGATGCTCGGGATTTGCTTCACGTAACAGCGCGATCGAACCCTCCACCGTGAGCTCGTCGTCGTCGGCCCCCTGACGGAGTTCGTCGTAGCGGCGTTTGGAGGCCAGGGCGAGCGAAAGTCCTGACATCTGACCAAGAGCGAACGTGCCGTGGTGGGCCCGGTGATGGGACGTGCTCGTCGTGGCGACGACGGCGTGAACGCCATGGTTCGCAGACGAGGACGTCACGGGTGCAAGTACGAGTGAGAGCGCCGTGAGGAGCAGACCCGCGAGCCAGGCGCTGGCGTTGGCGTGGACGTCTTTGCCCTGACGGAGTCGCACGATATTTCGTGTGACCTGGACTAAAAAACCAATCCAAAAGAGCGTCAACGCGACGAGCAGCACGCGCAGTAAGACGGCGTGTGATTGGTGGACACTCACGCGCCACTTCGTGGCGACCACGTAGGGCACGAGTACGACGTAGAGCGCGAGCGCCACGCCGTGCAGCGGCACCGATCGCGACGTTATCGCTGGGCGCTGAGTTGCCACGAGCTGGGCTGGGTCGCGCGCAGGGACAACTGGCACGTGGTCTTCGCCGCGACGACGATCAGCGCCTGCACGATCACTCGCTGGGTCGCACAGGTGAGCGACGCCGTGAGGGGTGCACTCGACGCGAGCGTCCAGCTCCCCGGACCGACGAGCGTGAGGACGAGAGGCTCTTGTGGTGAGAGTGCGCCGGCGTACGCGCTCGAGTTCGCGTTCACCTCGGAGGCGCTTACGAAGTTCGTGGCGCTCGAAACGGTCGATCGCGAGGAGCGCCTGGCGACGCTCGCGGAGGGTGGGTGCGTTGAGCGCATCGTCGTCGTGGTCGTCGTGGTCGTCGCCCGCGGAGAGGTTGACGTGGGCACGGTGACGCGCGCCTCGCGCTGTGTCACCGTGTGCGGCGTCGTCGAGCGAAGTATCGGGCGCGAGGGTGTCTTCGCTGACTGAGCCGGACCCGCACTCAGCGTGAACACCAACACCAACAAGAGCACCGGGCTCGACCAAATGACCCACCTGGTGTTGCGTAGTGAGTCGAACAGTCTCGGCATCGCTGTCGAAGGGTAGCGGGCCATGGGAATCAAGAAAATGGTGCACTTGTACTAAATAAGGTGACGACGCGCGAAACACTGGAGTTCGTGCTGGAGACTTTGGGGCGCACTGCGGTCGGCGGCGGCGAGTTCCTTCAGCGAGACCCCCTCAAAGACGCGAGCGTAGGTAAGACGGGCGAGTCGCTCGTGGGGCGTGCCGCGCATCGCTTCGAGTCGGGTCTGGAGCGTTGTCGAAGAGCCCTGAGCCGCGTGGGCGACGTTGTTCGCGTCCGACGCCAAAATTCGTCGTTCTTCCTTTTCCTTCAAGAGGTGTCGACGTAGACGACCTCGTAACGCCGAAAGGACGTCGGGTGCCGCGTAGGGGCGCGACTGGCCCGCCCAGTCGTACAGCAGTTCCGCACAGAGCGCGGTAGCGACGGCCAACGTTTCGCCGGGTTCGTCGACGATGCCAGCGCCAAAGCGCAGTTGGCGACAGACGCTGACGATGCCGGGCAGGAGCGTTTGCAGCAGTGCGCGGTGGATCAAGGGATCACGCGCGTCTTCGAGCAGCGCTTGGACGATGCGCGCGCGCTCGAGTACCTTTCGCGGGCCGCGTGATTCGCACAGACGTACGACGTCGACGAGGTCGTCGACGAAGTCGAGCTCGAGTTCACGGTGGCGCTCGGCGAAGTGTTGTGCGGCCCTTCGCGCGGGCAGGCTCGCGCCGGCGTGGCGCCATTCCGAGCGAAGGCGGTTTAGTAAATCGGGTGTCGTGGTCATGGGAGAGAGTTGAGTCCCTCCTGCGCACCGCGTCGCACCTAGCGCGGCACCAGAGCTTCGTACACATTTCATACCCTCAAGGGTGCTTGGAGGTACGCATAGCGCCGCGCACATACGAGCGACGTAGGCTACGGAGATGGACATCGAAGCCTTCTACGAGCAAAACGAGGCGCGCCGCGAGAGCCTCGAATTTGAATTTGGCAGCGAGTGGACTGACGCCGCTGACAATGAGTACGAGTTGTCCTGGGTGGAAGCGACCGGCGAGCTCTATCTCATGGTGGAACCAGAGGCGACCATCACGGAAGATGCCTTCGGCGATTTCCTGGTGGGTGGCGAAGCCGTGACCGACTTGACCGTGGTGGTCATTGGCAAAGTTGCGTCGCTGGCTGCGCTCGAGGACCGCTTGGCGGGCTGGGAGGCGGCGATGCTCGAAGAGAACTCGCTCGGCTGGCTCTACGAACGATTCGGTACGACGAACGCCTAGAGGTACGGCGAGGACGAGTTCGCCACTTTGCACAGTCGCGTCAGCGACGCGACGAGATCGGTGATGGGGACCCGTTGGGCTTCGCCAATGGTCGTCATGAGCGGATTCCAACTGCCGTCAATGGACGTGGCGCGCGCGGCGTAGGGCGTGGCTTCGACCAAGATGGCGATGGCCCGATTTTCGAGGGCCACACGACGTACGTTGGTGAGTCCGGGGGATTCGCTCTGTTGTTGGATGCGCAGTGCGCGCTGGACGTACCCGCAGGCCTGTCGCGCGTCGGCGACCGCGCCCCCGGTGCCGCACGAGGCGAGGGCGAGGCCCGAAAGAATGACGGCGAAGGCGAGCGCAGCTTTGGGCGCTAGCCGAGCCACGAGTCAGCGGCTTGGAGGAGAAAGTCGCTGACGCTTCGTCCGCGCTCAAAGATGTCGCATAAGGGGTCATCGCCCTTGGCGACTTGACTCAGCGAAATGGCACGGCGTGCGACGATGGAGATTCGTCGTTCACTACTTTCGGTGGGCGAGTCGAACGAGTCGGTCGCGGTGACTTCAAGGGGCATTTCCACGCCGCCAATCGGCGCGAGGTCAATCGCGAGGCGCAAGAGATCAGGGCTGTGGGGCATCGGTGGCAGACTCCACGTCAGGACCAGAGGAAAGTGATATTCGTCGGGCGGGTCAACCTCGTCGGGCAGGCCCAGCACGGCGTCTTCGAAGGCGAGCAACGTCCGAGGGTCGACGTCAAGTTCAATGTGCAAATCAACGGGTCCGCCGCAGCCATCTTCGGGGTGGAGGTCCACTTCCCACGCCTGACGCAGCGAGTACGTCTCCACGAAGTGGCGTTCGTCGTGCACGTGAAACCCGTGGGTCACGGCGTGATCTTTGAGGTCGGCGACAAAGCCGGCGACGTCGATAGCAGCCATTGGATTCAGGATAGCGGGCGCGCCCGGTACCGTGGCTACGTGAAGGAATCGCTGATGGACATCCTGCGCACTTGCGCGCTCGAAATCGACGATGTCGTGCGCTCGGGAACCCACGCTGGATTCTCCGGGCGGCGACCGACGCAGTACCACTTAGACCTCGCCGCCGACGAGGTGGCTCTTCGGGTGTTGGTTGGGGCGGGACTTCGCGTGGTGTCTGAAGAGTCGGGCGTCACGGGTCACGGCGATTACACCGTCGTGGTGGACCCCATTGATGGTTCGACCAACTGTGATCACGGTATTCCCTTTTACGCGACGAGCCTGGCCGTACTTTTTCAGGGTCAACTCGTGGCGGGACTCGTGCGCAACCAAGCGACGGGGACGATGTACGAAGCCGAACTCGGCGGCGGCGCGACGCGCGACGGCACCGCCATCCATGTGAGTGGACTTACGCTGTTCTCGAAGTCCGTGGTCGCCTTTTCGGGCCTTCCATCACGGCACCTCGGTTGGAGTCAATACCGCGCGCTCGGCTCGGCAGCACTAGAGATTTGCCTCGTCGCCGACGGGTCGCTGGACGTGTACATGGTGGCCCGTTACTCGACCTTGAACCCCTGGGATTACTTGGGTGGGTTGGCGGTTCTTCGAGAAGCGGGTGGCGTGGGCGTTGACCTTGAAGATCGTGAACTGGTCACCGACGATGCCGAGACGCGCCGCCCAATCTTTGCTGCGTCTGGCGAACTCGTGACATTTCTTCGCGATGCGGGCACCATCTAGGATTGATGAGCCCGGGCGCTTAGCTCAGTTGGTTAGAGCAGCTGATTTACACTCAGCAGGTCGGGGGTTCGAGTCCCTCAGCGCCCACTCCGGAGCAGCATTAGAAGCGAATCGAGATTCTCGAGCGTCGTTGATATTGGCCTCGCGTGTAACACCGGTTCATTACGTTTGCCCCAATGAACTCACGTCGACTATTCGCCAGGATTTTGCGAGGCGAGTTTGGAAATGTTGCCTTCGGGGATCTTGTCCAACTTCTGAGAGATCTGGACTTTCGTGAGACTGGTGGGCGAGGAAGTCATCGAGTCTTTTCTCGGACAGGCATTATTGAATTGGTGAATCTGCAAGTGGAAAATGGCGACGCGAAGCTGTATCAGGTTCGACAAGTTGCCAACTTGATACGCCGGTACAATTTGAAGTTGGAGGAGGACCGATGATGCAGAGTTATCCGATTGAAGTATTTTGGAGCGAAGAAGATCAGATTTGGATTGCCAATATACCGGATCTGCCGCTCTGCACGGGACACGGTTCCACCCCACAGGCGGCGGTTGAAGAGGTCGAGGTCGCCGCTGAAGCGTGGCTGGATGCCGCTAGAGCGGACGGTCGGTCAGTTCCGG
>NCBD01000072.1 GCA_002255315.1 Actinobacteria bacterium 21-64-8
AAGGTATGTCAGCAGGAATCATGCGAAGGGCAAGGGCAGCCTCACCTCGCTGCGTAAACAGACTTCCCCGAACGCGAGCAAGATCACGCCAAGTAAATGAAAAATCGACATCAAGATAACTAGAAAAAACTTCCCGCTGAGTGCTCGTCAAAAGGGGAAGTGCAATCGCGCGAATGTCGTCGGCAGTTAATACAGGAGAGTCGGGGAGCACTCCAAGCTGACCACTGAGGCGAATTCGTGGCGGAGAACCTCCGACAAGGAGAACATCGCTTCCGTGTAGGTTCCAGAGAGCCTCTAAGAAATTGTCAAGCTGGGACGGAAACGATGACGTCATCAATCAACTTTCGAATCACATTTGGAGCGTCAAACTGGTGGTACCCGGCCGTAGGGCCGGGTACCACCAGTACAACAACATCAACGTTACTGAACGTTCTTACAAGACGTTGGTCCTGAGTAAACGGCCCATTGGTCACCGGTCGTACCAGTGTTTCCCGTGACGTTGCCGTAGGTCGTTCCCGACGTGGCTTGCACGGCGATGAGCAATTCGCCCACCGTCGGGGTTGATACACCGTTGTACGTCGTACCAGTAGTGGCGATTGTGTAGGCGTAGTGTGGCAAATTACTCGGCCAAGATTGCAAGTAGGGTCCACCAAGGGTGTTGCCGAGGAGGCCTCCCGCTGATCCCGTTGTTCCAATTGTGGGCGTGACCCCCGGATTCTGTGCGGCGAACGCCGACATTGCGGTTGAGACGGTGGCGCCATCAGCTTGACACGCTGCAACCGCACTCTTCCCAGTAACGCCACCAAGTGCGAAGATCACTACACCAGCGAGGATGCCGAGCACGACAATAACGATCAAGAGTTCAATCAAGGTGAAGCCGGCGTTCGTGCTTAGACCATCGGCCTCGCGACGACGCTTAATTTGCTGATACAAAGCTTTCATTTACTTCTCACTTTCGTCGATAGGCGAACCGACTTTCGGTACTACCTCCGTTGCGTGTTGCCGAGGCTAACGTCGCGCTTCGCAAATAGCCATAGGCCACTTCGTCTTTATTTGATAATCAACATTCACTACGACCTCGTAATAAATAACAGTTACTAAGTAACAATCACTAAGTAGTTCGTCACCACAACATGATGTGGATGACGGGATCTCGAACACACGTGGTGGTGTGATCATGCCAATTCAGAATCTCGCAGTACGACGCTTCGTCGCGGCGTCACCTAATACGAATACGTCGGACCGAATGCACTCGAACCTGCCGGCGTCGTCACGACCACGTACGCAGCACCCGAACCAACACTTGGCGTGCACGCGTTAATCACCGAGTCACTCAGCGTCGTAAAACTAGACGCCGTAAAGACCTGATTGGTACTCATCCCCGTCGTCAACACAAAGGTCACCGCGCTCGCACCGGTGAAACCACTGCCCTGTATTTGAATTGGCTTTCCCGACGCACAACTCACCGTGCCGTCCACGACCGCGTTGACCGTCGGCGGCGCTTGACCAAAGGCCCACGAGTTAATGGTCATCGTGGTTCCGCACGTCGTCGTCGTAGAACTCATCGCCGTCGACTGGGGGCTGCACGAGGAAATCCCCGTGGTCTTTTCAAAATCGCCAAAGGTCGCGATGACTTGCAGTAGCGGTGTCTGGGCGCAATTGGCGGCACTGACCGTACTCAAACAGACCGAAATCGTATCAACCCGTGACTCGGTAGATCCCGTGGTCCACGACGTCGAGCACCAAGCGTCAACTGATTGACCATTAAGTGACAGCAGCGAGGGGCTCGGTGACGTCGTCCAGCACGGTACGGGCGGGGACGCGTTGAGCGTCGCGACCATGAAGTTATAACGAACGTTCTGCAGCGCAATCTCGGCGGCGCTATCGGCCGTTGATTGGAACGACTGAGCCGCAGTGAACTTGGCGGTGTTGTTCAAGTCGTTACCCACCCACTGGACGAGCGCCACCATGACCATGCTCACGACGGTGAGAAAGATGATGGCGAGCACGAGTGAACTCCCCTCGTCACCGCGCTCGGCGCGACCCGCGAGGCGCGTCACTGAACGCTTCGAGGTGGAGCTACTGGACATTGACACTCTTCACCGACGAGGTCGCGGAAAGATAACCAGACGACGCGTTGGCCGAAATCGTGACGTAGTACGTCGTTGCCGAACTCAGCCCGCTCAACGACGCACCCGAGACGTACGAATTGACGCTGAGGCACCCGAGCGTCATCGAAACGTTCGTGCAGGCCGTGGCCGTGTACGTCTGGCCGCTCGGTGCGTTTGACGAGCCCGAGTACGCGATGGTCGCCGTACCCGACGAGGGGCTCGACGTTGACGTGATTGAGGGGGGCGTAAGCGAGGTGGTCGCCTGCACGCCGTTCGACACCGCCGACGTCGAACTTAAGTACCCACTGGACGCGAGCGCACTAATCGTGAAGTAGTAGCTCGTACCTGGGGTGAGTCCAGTGATCTGCGCCCCGCTATAAATCGAACTCACGGACACGCAACCAGTGGACATGGCAATATTCGTGCAGGCGAGACCCGAGTACGACTGCTTCGAAGGGGCGTTCGTCGGCGCTACGAACGAGACGTCAATCACACCGGCCGTGGTCGTGGACGGTGACCCCGAGATTGAACTCGGTGCACCTAGTTGCACGGTGGCGAGTTTGGCGGGAGAGGCCACGACCGACGTCGACGCGGGCGTTGACCCGTTCGAATTCGCGGTCACCGTCACGTAGTAGCGCGACCCGGCCGCGAGTCCACCCAACGTCGCGCCCGAGACAAAGGACCCTTGCGAAACACAGTTCAGCGACATTGCGCTATCCGTGCACGCCTGAACGGAGTACGTCTGGCCGGAGGGCGGCGATGAAAGTCCGACGTAGCTGACGACTAACGCACCCGTCGTCGTCGTCGAACTCGTCACCGACGTCACCGTCGGAGTGCTCGACGTACCGGTCGCCACGGCGCTCACCTGCGAGGAGGTGGCCGACAGATAGCCCGTTGAGGGGTCCGCGGAGATCGTGAGGTAGTAGGTCGAACCGGGAATGAGTCCCGAAATGTCCGAACCCGAGGCGTAGGAAGTGTCGCTAACGCACTGCAGCGTCATGGCGCTATCAAGACAGGCCTTCGCCGTGTAGGTCTGCCCACTGGGTGCGTTGGACGAAGCAGCGTACGTAATCGCCAAAACCCCCGACGTGGCGCTCGGTGTCGCCACGCTCGAGATGGTGGGCGCGTTCAGTTGCACCGAAGGAGCCACGATGATTTGACCCGAACCGGAGATGACGAAAACGGTCGACTCCGACGCCCCGCGCGGTCCGAGAACTTGGAGTGTGAGCTGCTGAGGGACGGTGCTACCACTAGTGCACGTCGATGAGTCCAGGGAAAAGTTTGAACCGCTCCAGTAGGCGACTTGGGTAATCGAGCCGGTGTAACTCGTGTCGTAGGGCGACGGTGGCGTGAGGGCGCTCGAGAGCTCACTGTTGTAGTAGCTCGTCGTCGCCGTCGGACAGGCGACGTAGACCGGCGAATTGACCTGTTGAAAGGCCGAGAAGACCTCTTCAGTGACGCTACGAAGCACCGTATCGGTGACCGCTAGATTTCGATGAGTCGCGGACGCCGAAAAGGCCGTCGAAAAACCCACGAGCAAACTCACAACCGTAATGCTCATGACGAGTAATGCGATTAGCACTTCGAGCAAGGTGTCGCCGTCGTCACCGAGTACGTACTCTCGACGAGGCCGAGGACGTCGGGTCGAATCGACCCCGACTCGCCGTAGGTTGTTCACGGCGACGTAATGTTGAGCGAAACGTTGTTCGAGATGTTGGCGGTGTCCGTCACGAGAAACGCGGCCGTCACGGTGCCGTTGTTATTCATGACAACTTGCCCATTGGGTGCGTAAATACCACCGTAGCCGTACCCCGCCGAACCGTTATTGCCGAGCGTAATGGGGTTGGTCGTACCCGACGCTGCGGCGTCCCACACCGCGACGTAGTCGTACTGCGCGAGGCCCTTAATGTTGATTGTGGCGTTATTGCCAAAGGTAACTGAGCCCGTGTGGATGTAGAACAGTACTCCACTGGTGGCGTTAATTGTCGTGTTGGGTGCGCTCGACAACGCCGATGATGTGCCATCAAAGATATAGGTACCCGTCGCGAAAGTGACGTTCGCACTATTGGAAATCGTGAGACCGTTCTCAAACCAAAAGGTACCCCCCGGCGTGAACTGCACCGTAGCGCCGCTCACCCACGACGCGCCAGGATCGGTTGCGTAGTAGCCGGGCGGGCACGTGTACGTGCTCCCTGACTGGGAGCAGGTCACGACTGAACCGCCGGTGGGGGGATCGGCGGGCGGCGTGAGCGACGCGAAGGGGTCGCCTACCTGTGGGGCGTAGTACTCACTCGATGGATAGCTGGCGCCGCTACCGGCGGTCACGGAATTCAGTGCGGAGTCCGAAGTATTAATACTGGACGCGAGCAACTGTGCGTTGGCATTGACGGTGACTGCCCCCGGACATGTGCTCGCGACGCCGAGCGAACCGTTGCCCGTACCAGTACCCACATTGATTGACAGCACCGCGTTGTTACCGAGGGATAATGCGCTGCACGACGTCGCACTCAAAAGGGAAAAGGGCGAAAACGATGGCAGGCGACTGGGATTAGTTGTTTCCGTGAAGCTGCGAGGCGTGGCCGTCAACGCAAACGCAAACGGTGCGGTGGAGTTCGTGATCTTACTTTGCGTCTCGGTAATAGTAAGCGTGACTTGTGCCACGCCGGACGTGGCGACAAAGGCTGTTCGTGCCTGCGACGCGCACGAACTCAGCGACGGCGAACACTGCAACGTCGGGGTCGACGAGGCGCTCGTCGCCGAGAGATCGGTCGCGACGAGTTGCGACGACGTGGGCACACTCGATGGCGCGTCTGAGCACAGTGAGCGCGACAGTGAGTACGTCGCGTCGGTGCCGTTTTGTACCGCGTCGTAGGAGACGTAGTTCAAATAACCCGTCGACGTCGCGCCCCACGCGACGCCCAAGAGCTGCGTGCCCGAGCCACAGGTTGGGGTGGCGTTGTCGGTGATGACCTGGGCGCTCTGGATGTCCTTGATGTAGGTCGCCGACAACGTCTGAGCGTTGCCCGAGTCAGTGATTCGTCCCGACACACCCGACTGCAAAGAAAACACGGCGATGAGTCCAAAAGCCAATCCGCCAATCACGATGGGCAGTACCAGCATCGTGATCAGCAACTCGAATAAGGTCATCCCCTCGTCACCACGGTGCGCCCTCAATCGCCGCGCGAAAGTGCGTAACATTCGCTGCAATTTCACTTCGAGGCACTCCGTTGCAGTGGCCTCGTTTCTCAACGGGCCCCGCATTAGTTGACCTTGACCTGGTTGTAGATGCCGTACATCGCCGAGATCAACGCCACCGCCACAAAACCCACCACGACGCCCATCACGATGATGATCGCGGGCTCGAAGAGCGACGTCGCACGGTCCACTTTGGTCTCGAGCTCTCGGCCGTAGTACTCGGCGGCAATCTCGAGCTGTTGGTCGAGCGTTCCGGTCTCTTCGCCGACGCGAAACATCTGTTTCGCGGCACTGGGAAAGAGTCCCGTGCGCGCAAGGGGTGCGGCGAGGCCCTGGCCCTCCATCATTTCTTCACGAATGTCTTCGAGCGCCGTTCGATAGACGTAATTGTTCG
>NCBD01000199.1 GCA_002255315.1 Actinobacteria bacterium 21-64-8
CGTCCACCGGAGCGTCCGCGTTCGGGGGACCTCGCGACGGTCCTTAACGCGATGGACGTCGCCGAATCAGTGGGTCTTCGACCGCTCAAGCTCAACGTCGTTTTATTGCGCGGCGTCAACGACGACGAGATCGAAGACTTCGCCGCCTTCGCACGCGAGACCGGGCGCGTCGTTCGTTTCATCGAATTCATGCCACTCGACGCCCAAGGTGCCTGGGACCGCTCCCAACTGGTCTCCGGCGCCGAGGTCTACGAGCGAGTGTCGGCGCGCTGGGCGCTCGAAGCGATCCCGCGCGACGACGTCGCGCCGGCGGAGCGCTTCCGCTTCGCGGACGGTCACGGCGAGATTGGTCTGATCTCGTCGGTGACCCAGCCCTTTTGTGGGACGTGCAATCGACTTCGCCTGACGGCCGACGGTGACGTGCGTAACTGCCTCTTTTCTGACGACGAACTCACCGTGCGCGACGCCATTCGAGCGGGTGACACCGAGGCGGTCGCTCGACTGTTTCGCCAAGCCGTCTGGGCGAAGTTCCCCGGCCACGCGATCAACGATGCTTCCTTTCTCAGTCCCGCTCGTTCGATGTCGATGATTGGCGGTTGACGCGTACGCGCGAATTTCGCTCAACGCTCTAGTCTCAGAGCGTGACGCAATATCGAATCGGTCAAGCGGCCTCGTTGCTGGGCGTGAGCGTTGACACGCTTCGTCGTTGGGCGACCTCGGGGCGCGTCGTCTCGACCGTTGGCCCTGACGGGCGGCGTACCTTTGAAGGTGAGGCACTGGCCGCGCTGGCGACCTCGATCGCCGGAGACGTTAAGGCGACCACCCCGCGCGCGCAGTCGGCGCGCAACCGTTTCGTGGGACTCGTGACCAACGTCGTGAAGGATACCGTCGTCGCCCAAGTTGAAATCCAGGCCGGACCGCATCGTTTTGTCTCGCTGATCACGAGAGAAGCGGCCGACGAGCTTCAGCTCGCGCCCGGGGTCGTCGTCGACGCGGTGGTCAAGGCGACCAACGTCGGTGTGGAGATTCCCTTCCAGATCTAACGCGACGTCGCGAGCGCGGGGTCGCGCGCGGTCGT
The DNA here is from genome assembly GCA_002255315.1 of Actinobacteria bacterium 21-64-8. Taxonomy (GTDB): domain Bacteria; phylum Actinomycetota; class Acidimicrobiia; order Acidimicrobiales; family RAAP-2; genus RAAP-2. Next base: position 1,079 of record NCBD01000199.1, read on the forward strand.
CTCCTGTGCCCAGAGTGAAATAGCGTCGCCGTCGATTCGCACGTGACACTCTTCACCAACCCCAACGGCAACGGCGTCGGTGACGCGCGCTTGGAGTTCCACGCCCTCTCCGAGCGTGACGAAGAGGTCGTAGGCGGTGCCCACGTCAGCTAAGTCGACCAGGGTGCCACGCACAGCGCCCTCGGGTGCTGGCGACTCGAGGGGACTTACGACGACGCGCTCGGGTCGGACGCTCCAGGCAACCGTGCAACCGACGTCGATCGTGGTCGGGAGAATGTTGAGGCGCTGGCCAGCGACGTCAAGTTCACGAGCCGTGACGACGATGCCGTCGAGAAGGTTGGCGACGCCGAGCAGACGAGCGACCTCTCGAGAATTCGGGCGCGCAACGAGTTCGCGACTCGTGCCACTTTGGAGCGCGCGGCCGTTACCCAGGACCAGCACTTCGTCGGCGAGCAGCGCCGCCTCTTCGGGGTCGTGGGTCACGAGCACGCTGGCGAGCTCAGTCTCTGACTGCAGACGGCGCAACTCTCGGCGCAGCTCCAGGCGCACGGGCGCGTCGAGCGCGGAGAATGGCTCGTCAAGTATCAAGACGTCGGGCGACGAGCACAGGACCTGGGCGAGTGCGACGCGTTGGCGCTGTCCTCCCGAGAGTTCGTGGGGGAGTCGATCTTCAAGTCCCTGGAGGCCGAGTCGCTCGCTCCAGTACGCCGCGAGCTCGACGCGC
>NCBD01000200.1 GCA_002255315.1 Actinobacteria bacterium 21-64-8
CGAGGCTGGTGAGGTAGTTGAACGTCGCTCGCGGGACCGAGCTCTGGGCGACGTCGAACTCCTCCAGGGTCTTGGCGAGAGGAAAGTCCGCGAGCTTGAGGCGAGCCTTGGCGTTGCTCGCGTCACGCGAGGCGATCTCGGCCTCTAAGAGCGTGCGCAGGAACTCCTCGGGGCTCCATCGCTGGGTCTTGGAGGTGACCAAGAGCTCGGGTGCGAGCTGACGGATCGCCGAGAGGCGAAGGCGCCGCAGCGCCGCCTCGAGGTCGGGGGCCAGTGCGGCGGGGCTCGAGCTCACGAGTTGATCTCCATCGCGTAGTCCTCGAGCGAGCGACTCGCGACGACGGGCAGGTGGGTGACGAGCGCCTCGCCGGCGCGCGTGGGTCGGGCCACACCTTGGCCGGCCAACAGGATCGACGCGACGTCGCTCGCGCGAAAACGCCCGAACTCGATCGCTCGCTCGAGGGCCCTTGCGATCGCGTCTCGTCCGTAAGAGCGCTCGAGGCGCAACAGCACCGAGAGGTCACCCTTCAGAGAGGTCATCCCCGACGCGGCCGCACCTTTGATGAAGAGCTCGGCCACCGGACCGAGCTCGCAGAAGGCCACCTCGTCGGGGGTGCGGGGTCGCAGCGCCCGACGAGGCTTCGGCCGAGGACCTCCGTAGTGGTCATCGAGTATCGACGTCTCACCAGGGACGACGACGACGTGCTGGGCGATGGTGACGCCCAGGTGGCTGATCGTGAGGTGCCCGTCAGCGACGCGCACCTCGACGGCTGCGCCGATGTGCTTGGTCGGCACCGAGTAGCGAGCGCTGGCGAAGCGCACGCAGCTGAGACGGTCGACCGTGCGGTAGAGGACCTTGCCGAGCGCGGCGCGCAGCTCCGGCAGCGATCCGAGCAGCTCGCGCTCGACCTCGAGTCGCTCGGCGGGAATGGCGCAGATCTCGGAGTGCGGGTGCGCGTTCACGACCTCCATCCAGTCACGCGCCAGCTCGTTCGCGCGACGCAGGTCGCGCGCGTCGAGCTCTTCGGGGATCATGAGGTCGCTCTTGGCGTAACCGACGAGGTTCTCCACGAGTCCCTTGCTGGCCGGATCGGCCGGCTCGCAGAAGTCCGGGTTGAAGCCGTAGTGGGTGGCGAGGCGCACGTAGTCGGGGCTCGGGATCACCACGTTGGCGACGACGCCACCCTTCAGACATCCCATCCGATCAGCCAGCACCGTCTTGGGCACGCCACCCAAGAACTCGAAGCACGCGGCGAGCGCCGCGAGCGTCGTCTCGGACCTCTCGTTGTCGGCGAAGTAGATGAAGCGGATCCGGCTCCAGGCGAGCACCGCGCAAAAGACGTGCAGGGTGCCAATCGCGCCCCAGTCGATGGCGAGCACGTCACCGGGTTCCCACACGCCGGGTCGACGTCCGCGGTGGTTGTCGACGCGCCAGTTGCGCTTCGCATCGGCGACGAGGCGGCGAAAGTTGCGGTCGCTGCCGGTGTAGCCAGCCGCCCGAGCGACTGGCAGGAGGCGCTTGGCCGTGATGCGGCCCTTGGTCTTGTCGACCCGTTGGGTGACGAGCTCGGCCACGTTGTCGTAGTTGTGCTCGGTGGGCGGGGCCTCGGTGCGCTGTGCCGTCTCGACGATGCGCTTGACCGTCTTGGGCGTGGTCGAGCAGATGTCGGCCGCCGCCCGATACGAGCCGACCTCTCGATAAGCAGAAATGATGTCCATGCGTTCCCTAACTGGTTTCATTGAGAGTGTCTCCTGGTCGGTGATGTGGTTGGTGTGGAACCACCACGGTCATCGAC
>NCBD01000201.1 GCA_002255315.1 Actinobacteria bacterium 21-64-8
CTACGCGTCCTTCACCCTGGACCGCCCGAACAAGGTCCACCTCGGCATGCTGAGCGCCCAGGGTGGCGTGGAGATTGAGGTCGTCGCCGAGGAGAACCCCGACGCGATCGCGATGCTCCAGATCGACCCGCTGGTCGGACTCGACGTCGCCACGGCGCGCCGCTGGGTCGCCGAGGCGGGACTCGACGAGGAGGCGCGCCTCCAGGCCGCCGATCTGCTCGTCAAGCTCTACACCTGCTACGTCGAGGGCGACTGCGACCTCGCCGAGGTGAACCCGCTCATCCTCACCCCCGACGGCCGGGTGCACGCGCTCGACGCGAAGGTCACCCTCGATGAGAACGCGGCGTTCCGCCACCCCGAGTGGGAGGAGTTCCGCGCGACCGAGACCGAGGACCCGCGCGAGAAGATGGCCAAGGAGAAGGGCCTCAACTACATCGGTCTCGACGGGACCGTCGGGATCATCGCCAACGGCGCCGGGCTCGCGATGTCGACCCTGGACGTGGTGAACCAGGTGGGCGGTTCGGCCGCCAACTTCCTCGACATCGGCGGCGGCGCGAACGCCGACGTGATGGCCGCCGCCATGGAGGTGATCAACACCGACCCCAAGGTGAAGTCGATCTTCGTGAACATCTTCGGCGGCATCACGCGCGTCGACGAGGTCGCCAAGGGCGTTATCGAGGCGCTCAGCCGCGTGACGATCACCGCGCCGATCGTGCTGAGACTTGACGGCACCAACGCCGTCGAGGGCCGGGCGATCCTCGCGTCGCACCTCAACGACCGACTACTCACCGAACCGACCATGTTGGACGCCGCCCGCCGGGCCGTGGCCTTCGCGAACCAGTAAGGACCGACCATGAGCATCTTCGTAGACGAGAACACCAAAGTCATCGTGCAGGGCCTCACCGGCGGCCAGGGCCGTTTCCACGGCCTGCGCAACCGCGACTACGGCACCAAGGTCGTGGGCGGGGTCACCCCGGGTAAGGGCGGCACGGACGTCGACGGCATCCCCGTCTTTAACACCGTCGCCGAGGCGGTCGCGGCGACCGGGGCCACCGCCTCGTTCGTCGTCGTGCCGCCGAAGTTCGCGGCCGACGCCATCATCGAGGCCGCCCAGGGCGGCATCACGTTCATCGTGAGCATCACCGAGGGCATCCCCGCCCACGACGAGGCCCGCGTGTACAACCGGCTGGTCGAGGAGTTCCCCGGCGTGCGCCTGCTCGGGCCGAACTGCCCGGGCATCATCAGCCCCGGCAAGTGCAACATCGGCATCACCTCGGGCGACATCGCCCTCGCCGGTGGGCCCGTCGGCATCGTCTCGCGTTCGGGCACCCTCACCTACCAGGCGCTCCACGAGCTCAGCCAACAGGGGATCGGCCAGACGACCTGCGTGGGCATCGGCGGGGACCCGGTGCCGGGCACGAACTTCATCGACTGCCTGGCCGCCTTCGAGGCCGACCCCGAGACCAAGGCCGTCATGATGATCGGCGAGATCGGTGGCTCCGAAGAGGAGCGTGCCGCCAAATGAAAGAAGCGCATTTAACCAATGTATCCAGGACTGCACGGGGCTCGTGATGCCAGCCGCAACGACAAGCACGACGGCTGTAAAGACCGCGCCAAATGTCGAGAGCGGCAGATTAGCGCCAGTCGACTGCGCGACGATGAGCACGAGCGCGCTTATGAAGAAGATCATACGCACCTCGTCGCCGTGGTAATGCATCATCTTGTGACGATGCGGGACCCCTTCGCCACCATTCCCTTCGAAAGTCATACTCCTAGTATACGCCTTATGGGGCGG
>NCBD01000202.1 GCA_002255315.1 Actinobacteria bacterium 21-64-8
CATCTTGCGGCGGCCCGTGAAGTGTTTGGTGGGATGAACTAGCGCGACCGGTTCCCGTACCCTTCGCGAGAGAAGGGATTCAGGATGGCTGACTCCCACAGCTGGTCGCGCTCGGCTGCCGTGAGGCCGACGGATCTGGCAGCATCGTCGAACTCGTCTTCAACCAACTGAATTGTCTGGTCAATTACGTCCCGAGCTTCAGGCTCGGCCAGTCCGTATATGCGGGCCGAATCGAGACACAGGCGAAAGGAACTCAACTTGTCCTCTCTTTGGGTGGTCTTACCGATGGCCATTGACTGCGTGGCCTCGCCGCCGCTGCGCACCTTGGGCTCGAGGTCGTAGGCGGGGGTGAGGTCAAGATGTGTCCCGTCCCAAAATGCCGCGTGGTTGCGGGCGTGATCATCTGTATTACCAATGGCCACGTTAAATACGATGCGCTCAAACAGTTCTCGGCCGACATCGGCTTTTGAGCTCGAGCGCCGCAGGACTTCGAGGAGATCGGGGTAGGTGGCGTAGCGGCCGAAGTTCTCGTCCAGCCCGAGCATCGTGAGACCCGAGATCACCATTCGACGGGAGGAGTCGCCTGGTCGGTCAAACCGCCGCACGAGCAATACATCGCGATATCCCACGCGCACGAGCTTGGAGTCGGGCACGCGCAGTCCTCGCCGACGAGCGAGTTCTAGTGCCAACGCCTCTGACTTGACGACCGGAGTGGTGTCGTTCTTTGAGGAGAACTTGGCGATCCACTCCTCGTTTGCTCGCTCGAGAGTTACCTTGGGTCGCGCGCCGCCAAGGGAGGAGCCAAGCGTCAACGCTTCTTCTAGAGCGGCCGAAAGTTCGACTCCCGCTTCGAGATCGTCGGCCGCGCCGAGGAGTTCTTCGAGTGAAGCTTCGTAGTCGCGTGGAACGTATGTCCCGGGAGAGGTCTGAAAGTCGAGCGCGCCTATGCGGTTAGACCCCGAGTGGAGGAAGTAGTCGATTTGGCTGGGCTCGCCGCCAAGGCGGTTACGGACTACCCGCTGCCCCCATGAGTCCGGACCGGCGTCTCGCAGACACGAGGCAATGGTTAGCCCCTCGAGCGGGCTTTGCCACCCAGTAACGAGCGGGAGCTCGGGTGTGTAGAGGCTGATCTTGTTCTCGCGTGCCAGGTAACTGTCGCCGTAGATGAACTGATGTTGGCCACCCATGGTTCGAAGATTCCCGGCAACGACGGGTTCGGTGGTTCCGGGCAGCCACACCCAGACATAGGCGTCCTGGGGGTTAGAAGGCAGAGTCATTCGCGACCGTCGACGTTGAAGCGAAGGTCCGACGCGGGATTAACGCCAGGCGTTCCTCACCACGCCGACGCAGCCGAGCTATCTCCTCGGGGGAGCTAGCTTCGAAGAGGTCGACTCCCACCACGAGGGCCGTCCGTAGAACCGTCCCAACTGCAACCGTCGGCTTGCCCGACTCAATGGCCGTCACCGTACGCCCGGTTACTCCGACGCGCTCTCCAAGGTCCTCGGCCGTCCACTTACGAGCGTGACGGGCCTCACGAATTTGTCCGCCGAGTACCCGGAGGGCGTCTGCCGTTGCCTGATCAATCCAAGGAATCACTTTAGGCACTCAATAACCTCCTATATAGAACTGGTATCATCCTACTAATGCTTTTATAACGACAGTGAAGGTATTTGTCGACAGTGCGCCAAAGGGTGCACTGTGAGTGGGGCCGGTGAGCGGGCCCCGATAGTGGGCTTCAGTGGGCTTCAGTGGGCCTCAGTGGGCCGCCCGGGTCTCGATCCCGGCACCTTGG
>NCBD01000073.1 GCA_002255315.1 Actinobacteria bacterium 21-64-8
GGCGCTGCATTTGATTCGTTCGCGCGACGACCTCGAACGCCTGCTCGCCGACCTCGAGGCGTCTGAGTCGAAGCGGCCCTGGGTCGTGATTGGGGCGGGCTTCTTGGGGGCTGAAGTCGCGACCGCTTTCAAGATTCGAGGCGTAGCGAGCGTCGTGCTCGAAGTCGCCCACGCGCCGCTCGAAGGCGTCGTCGGAGCGCAGGCCGCGTCGTGGTTGCGAATGCTCCCCGAGGACTTTGGGGTGACGCTGCGCACCGACGAAAAGGTTCGCGACGTCGAGTGGCGTGGGAAGGTGTTGACCGTCTCGCTCGACAGCGGCGAAGTCGTGGAGGCCGCGGGCGTCGTGGTGTGCGTTGGATCGCAGCTGGACCTGACCTGGTTAGAAGGTTCCGGACTGGAACTCGACGGTGGCGTGGTCGTGGACGAGCACCTGCAGGCGAGTGCGAACGTGGCGGCCCTGGGCGACGTCGCACGCTTCGCGTGGCCAGGACCACTTGGTTTAGAGATGTTGCGCGTTGAGCATTGGGAGGTCGCGGTGTTTCACGCGGCTCAACTCGCTCGCTACTGGACCCAAGGCGTCGGCCCTGAGCGCGTCATGGTGCCGTACTTTTGGTCTGACCAGTACGGCAAAAAAATACAAATGCTCGGACATCCCCGACCCGATGACGAGGTCACCCTGGTGCACGGCGATGTGGCGTCGAAGCAGTGGCTTGCGCTCTACGCGAGAGACGAGATCGTCACCGGACTGCTCGCGCTCTCATCGCCACGCCCGTTGATGCTCGCCAAGGTCGTGCTCGACGAGGTGACCTCACGTGATCACGCCTTGGAGCGTGCGCCGTGGCGAGTTTAAAACGAGATGCTACTCAGTTCGGGAATGGTTTTCGCCGCACGTTCGACGACGTGGCTCCACTGCTCGCGCTGTGAGGTGCGCTCGTCGTCGCCGAGCAGCGGTTCGGCGACGTAGCGAGGTTCCCACAGTGTCTCGACGTCGTGCTCACTGAGTTCGTCGGTCGCGACGAGTGCCATCAGCCCCGCTCCGCGAGTGGTTGCTTCGACTTCGTTACTCACGGCGACGGGTCGACCGAGTAAATCGGCGAGGCGCTGCACGAAGTAGGGATTGGTGGACATGCCGCCGTCAACGCGCAACTCGGTCAGTGGCGCGTCTAGGTGTGTTTCGGCGGCGTCGACCAAGTCCACGCCGCGCTGAGCGATACCGTCGAGCACGGCGCGCACCAAGTGCGCGCGTGCGCTGCCCCTCGTGAGTCCAAAAAACGCCCCGCGCGCGCCGAAGTCCCATTTGGGGGTGCCCAGACCGTTAAAGGCGGGCACAAAGAACACGCCGTCGCTGTGGGCCACGCTGCGCGCGAGTTCGCTACTGTCGCGTACGTCGTCAAGGAGTCCGAGTTGATCGTGGAGCCACTGCACGCACGAGCCGGCGCTCAAGACGATGGCCTCGATACCCCAGGTCACCTCGCCATTTCGACTGCGCATCACGGTAGGAAAGCACCCCGACGAAAAGCGCGTCATCGTGTCGGGTCCCTCCGCCCCCGAGACCATGTCGAGCATCGCGCCAGTGCCGAAGGTGATTTTGGCGCCTTGGTGCACTAAGGACTGACCAAAGAGCGAGGCCGGCTGGTCGCCAACGAGAGCGCAGATTGGTGGGTTGCGGTCGAGTTCCGAGGCCGACGCGCAGGCGCCCATCGTGTCGACGAGCGTGGCGAACATCGTGGGGGGAAGGACGAGTCGCTCGGCAAGCTCGAGGTCCCACGAGTGAAGATCGCGCTGCACGAGTCCGTTGACGCTGGCGTTCGAGCGATCGGTGACGAACGCTTCGCCGTGGCTGAGATGCCAGGCAATCCACGTCTCGATCGTGGCCATGCGCAGGTGTTGGGAGTCGACGTCACTTTGTTGGAGGAGCCACGCGGCTTTGGTCGCTGACTGATTGGGCGCCAGGCGAATGCCTTCACCTTGGAGGACCAAACAGTCAAAGACGGTGCGAAGATCCTGCCACCCGAGCGCCGGACCGACGGGTTGTCCAGTGCGATGATCAAAGACGATGGTCGAGGCACGTTGGTTCGTAATGGCTACGACGTCACCGGGTCCGCCGTCGCGCTGGGTGGCTTTGGCAAGTTCGAGCGCGGTGGTGGCGATTTCCACGGCGTCGAGCTCGACTTCGCCCGGCGCCGGCGAGCGCAACGTGAGCGGGCGCTGGTGGACGTGGGTGACCGTGCCGTCGTCGCCGACGAGCGCGCTACGAACGGACGACGTGCCGACGTCGATGGTCAGCGCCCTCACCACGCTTCGCCGCCAAGGCCGAGGACACCGGGATTGAGCACGTCGTGGGGGTCGAGCATGGTCTTTAAGGTTACGAGCAACGGAAAGGCTGATCCGAGGGCGTCGGGCATGAAACGGGCCCGATTGCGTCCAACGCCGTGGTGATGACTCAGGGTGCCCCCGTGCTCGAGCACCGCGCGTATGGTCGCGTCCCAGGCGCCGCGGTAGAAAGCCTCCACGTCGGAGGCGGGCCGTCCCGCGAAGGTGAAGTAGAGGCAGGCCCCGTCGAGGTAGGCGTGGGACTGGTGTACCGACGCGACGAGCATGTCGGGCATCGCGCGCAGCGTGGCTAAAACGCGGTCGCACAGGGCACTCAGGACGGTCCACGCCGCGGCGACCTCGATCGTGTCGACGACCATCCCTTGCTCCCAGAGCGGCGCGAGTGCACCAACGTCGTTGCGATGTTCCAGCCAGTGTTCCACGAGTGCCGGCGCGAGCGCCGTCGCGTCGCGGCACTCGTGCGCGACGATGCTCATGGTGGCGTCAACGAAGAGAGGGTCGCCTTCGTCGAGGACGATGAGCACACAACGCTCGTCCTCGAAATGCCGTCGTGACTCCACGGCGTCATAGAGACGAAGCACCGCGGGGTGCGCGTCGCGCTGGAGAATTCGCCGACAGGCTTCGAGGCCGTCGTACATCGAGGTAAACGCGTAGGCGGCGCGCCGCTCATTTGGCGCGCGGCGTCGCGCGAGCAGGGTTGCTTCAGTGATGACGCCGAGGGTGCCCTCGCTGCCGACGAAGAGCTGCACGAGATCAGGGCCCGTGGCCGCACGCGGTCCTCGTCCGCCGAGGGAGACGTCGGTGCCGTCGGCGAGCACAACGCGCAGCCCGCGCACGAGGTCTTCAATCTTGCCGTAGCGATTCGAATACTGTCCCGCACCACGACAGGCGAGCCAACCTCCGACGGTGGCGAGTTCGAAGGACTGAGGAAAGTGTCCGACGGTTAAGCCCACCTTGCCTAGGGCTCTTTCGAGATCGGGTCCGAAGCACCCGGCTTGGACACGAACCGTGCCCGCGACCTCGTCGATCTCGAGTACTTGATTCATGGCCGTGAGGTCGAGGGCAATTCCTCCCTCGAGTGCCGTCGCGCCACCGAGCACGCCCGAGCGCCCCCCTTGGACCGTAACGCTGCGGCCTAGTCGTTGCGCGAGGGCCAGCGTCGCGGTGACGTCGTCAGTCGAAGTCGCGTGCACGACCGCCCCGGGCCAGGCGCGTACGTCACCGCGACGCGTGAGGGGAATTGAGAGCGGCCACCAGTCGCGGGCGTGGTCCGCGCGAGCGCGAGCGTCAAGGCTGAAGTTGAGATGGAGCGATTCGAGCGCGCGTCGCAGCCCGTCGTTCGGAGCCGGTGCATGGAGTTCCTGAGGAAACTCGTTGGGCATCGCGCGGGTCACGCTAACGGACCATTCAAAGATCAATCTCGTAGTAGTGCATCTCGTCGTCGCTCTTCGCAACGGTAAAGCCCGCGTGAAACAGCGTCCGTTGGGACGCGATGTTGTCGTGTGTCGTGCTCGCGAGCACCTTCGTGACCTTTTGGGTACGCGCCACGTCGACGATGGCCATCACTGCTTCGGAGGCTAAGCCCTGACCGCGCGCCGAGGGCGCTAGTCCGTAGCCAATTTCGACGTGGCCTTGAACCGGGGGTGCCTTGAAGCCAATGCCTCCGATCGCTCGACCGTCGGCGAGACGCGTCAGGCGATAGAAACCAAAGGGCGGCTGAGAGCCCCGCTCGGCGCACGCGCGAAGATAAAAGGTGGCGCCGACGACGTCACCATCGAAGGGAAAATCCTCCGCCCACGAGTCGGGCGCACCCGCTTGCCGCGCGATAATGCGTTCGGCTTCGTCGACGTCAACTGGGTGCAGGACGAGGCGCTCTGTTTGCAGATCGGTCATCGGCGCACCTCCAGTCCCGCCGCGTCAAACTCGCGACGCACGAGTTTGTCATAGTGGGCAACCTGGCGGGCAATTTCAGCTTCGTCCCACTGCGCGTAGGGCGCGACGAGTTGCGCGATGCGCTCGGCCGCGCGCAGGGTCGCGGGAGCGTCGTGGAGGTGCGCTCGGGTGCGTCGGGTGACGAGGTCAATGAGCGAGGTCGCCATTTCGCGGGTCACGCCGTAGACGAATTCGGCACCCACGTAGGCCTGACCCTCAATGAGCGCCTCGCCCAACGCCGGTTGGTCTGCGATGAGTGCGAGGAGGTCGTGAGTATCGTCGCCGAATCGACGAAAGAGGTGGATTTCGAGTTCGGTGTTGGGTCGCCACGACGAGACGCCATGCAGGGGCATTTTCTTCGTGCGCACTTTTGTGAGGGACGAGACGTAGGGCGCGAGAGCGTCAACGGCGTCTTCGGCCATCTGACGATAGGTCGTCCACTTGCCACCGGTGACGTGAATGACGCCGTCACCGGTGTCAGTCACGCGGTGGCGGCGCGAAAGATCTGCGGTACGCTCGCTCAGCGCGACGCCGCCCTGGGGCGCGAGCAGGGGGCGAAGACCGGCCCAGACGCCCGTCACGTCGTCAATACTCAAGTCTGACGTCGTCGCGGCGTTCACCGCTCGCAAGAGGTACGCGACGTCCTCAGCGCTGCACAGAGGATCGTCGAGTGCGCCGTCGTAGGCCGTGTCCGTCGTACCCACGAACGTGTAGGGCGCGTCGTCAAAGGGCACGACGAAAATGCTTCGCCGATCACCAGGAACGTTCAGCACCGCCGCGACGTCGGTCGAAAGCCGCGCGCGAGGCACGCTCAGGTGGACGCCCTTGGCGGGGGTAATTTGGTGGGAGTCGCTCATTTCGGTGAGCGCGAAGATCTCATCGGCCCACACACCCGTTGCGTTCACCACGCACGTCGTGGGTACGTCAATCTCGTCGCCACTTCGCTCGTCGCGCAGTCGCACCGACGCGACCCGACCCGACGAGGCCTTGGTGACGCCGAGGGCTCGCACGTAATTCAGCGCTACTGCTCCATAGTCCACGGCGCTCTTGGCGAGTGTTAGCGCGACGCGCGCGTCGTCGCCGCGCGCGTCGTAGTACAAGAATCCCGCGACGAGCGACGAGGTGTTGAGCGTCGGCAGGTGCTCGAGCGCTTCGTCCTTCGAAATACGGCGGTACCGGTGCCCAATGCGCCAGCCACCCGCGAGGTCATAGAGACGAAGTGCCGTCGCGTACCCCTTGACGAGGGCCTTCGACAGGACTTGGTTGGTCGCGAACAGAGGAATTAAGAACGGTAGCGGCGTTACGAGGTACGGAGCATTCTCGAGCAGACGTTGACGCTCGCGCAGGTTCCGTCAACGAGCACGACCGATAGACCGCGAGAGGCGGCGTCGAGGGCGACGCCCGCTCCAGTCATCCCGGCTCCAATGACGAGCACGTCCACTGAGCGCGTGGCGAGGGCGCGCCACGCGCTCGCTCGCTCGAAAGTACTCACGAGCCAATGTTGGCACAGGCTCCGAAGTAACTTGCTGGGTATGGACTTTGCCCTCTCCGAAGAGCTTCACGCATTACAAGAGACCGTGCGTCGATTGGCGCAAGAAAAGATCAAACCGCGAGCGCGCGAAATTGACCTCACCGGTGAGTACCCCGAGGACATTTTTCAAGAGTTTCGTAAGGCCGATCTACTGGGTCTGTGCATCCCCGAAGAGTACGGCGGTTCGGGCGCGGGGATCTTGGGACTCACAATCGCTATTGAGGAGGTGACGAAGTATTCAAATGTTCTGGGTCTGATGCTGCTGTTGACCCGACTGCCGACCGGTCCGGTCATGATCGCTGGTACTGAGGCACAAAAGCTCGACTACCTTCCAGGTATCGCCGCTGGAACCCAGCGCGCCGCGTTCTGTCTGTCGGAGCCGGGCGCCGGTTCCGACGTCGCGGGCATGTCGACTCACGTCATCGATGATCCCGAGGTCAGCGGCGGGGTGTTGCTCAATGGCACGAAGTGCTGGATTTCGGGAGGTATGCAGGCCGACTGGCTCGTGGTCTTCGCGAAGTCTGGCGATCCCTCAGCGCGGCACCATCAAAATATTGGTGGCTACCTGGTACGTACCGACGCCGAAGGCGTGACGCGCCCGCGCGTTGACAAGAAAATGGGTGTGAAGGGCATTGACACCACCGAAATTGTTTTTGATCGAGTCAAAATTGCGCCGGCGCAGATCATTGGTGGCGGTTTCGCGCTCGCGATGCAGTCGCTTAACGCGATGCGACCGATCGTCGCGGCGAGGGGTATTGGACTCGCCGAGGGAGCCCTCATGTACGCCGCCGAATACGTGAAGTCGCGAGCCGCCTTTGGGAAAACTATCGCCGAGTTTCAAGGCATCCAATGGGAGATCGCGAAGTGCGCTACAGAAATTGAAGCCGCGCGACTTTTGACCTATCGCGCAGCGTGGCTTGCGGACCAAGGCAAGTTCACCAAGGAGTAC
>NCBD01000074.1 GCA_002255315.1 Actinobacteria bacterium 21-64-8
GAACAAGATGGGCGGCCTGCAAGGCATGCTCGACAAGCTGATGCGGGACAAAATGAATGGCGCCCAGTTGACGCCGGCTCCAATCAAAAAGGAGTGGATCGAAGGCGGCGATCCACAAGCGCGGCTTGCTATTCTAGCCTATTCCGACGACCGCGCGACCTCGACCATTTTGTGGGAATGCAGCGCCGGCCGTTTCACCTGGCGCTACAATTGCGACGAGACGATCTATTTCCTCGACGGCGAGGTGTCGATCTCCGTTGCGGGCGGCCCGGCGCGCACTTATGGCGCCGGCGACACCGTTCATTTCTCGCGCGGCGCGGTCGCCACCTGGCAGGTGACCGGCTTCATCCGCAAAGTGGCGTTCTGCCGCAGCCCGCCGCCGCGCTTGTTCATCGCCGCGCGCCTCCTCGCCCGCGCGGCCTATCATCGCCTGCGCGGCCGGCGCGACGCGCTGACCGCCGCGCCCGCCTTCGGATGAGACGTCAGGCGCCCGCCCGGCGCGTCATCGACAGGCCGTAATAGACGAGGCCGCCGATGGCGACGCCGAAGAACCAACCATAGACGCCCCACCACGAGGGCAGCCAATGGGTGAAGTTCGGCAGGATCGAGGAGAACAGCGCCCCGACCAAAGCCGCGACGACCGCCCTCGGGTTCCAGCCGCCGGAATAAGCGAATTCGCCGTTCTCGTCATAGAGCGCCGCGACATCGACCACGCCTTTGCGGATCAGGTAATAGTCGGTGAGGATGACGCCGAGTAGCGGCCCCATCGTCGCGCCGATCATGCCGACGAAACCCGCCGCACTCCCTTCCCAGGGCGCGAACGGATAGAGCGCCAGCGCGATGAGCGCCGCGATATAGCCGCCGCGCTTGAAGTTGATCTTCGAGGGGAACACGTTGGCGAAATCGAACGCCGGCGAGACGAAATTCGCCACCACGTTGATGCCGAGCGTCGCCACCGCGAAGGTCAGCGCGAGCGCCCCCACGAACGGCCAGTTCCAGTGCGTCATCGCGATATCAAAGACGTAGACCCCCATGGCGAAGTACATCACGGGGCCGAGCGAGAGCAGTCCGGTGAAGCCAAAGAGCACGTCGTAGCCGAGCGCGACGCCGCCAAAGACAAAGCAAAGCGCCAGCACGTCGAGCGTGCCCGTCGCGTTCACGACGTTCACGGTGCCCGGCAAGACCCACGGCAGGTGCACTCCGATAAAGGGAACGAACGCAAAGAACACGAGCAGGCACGAGCCCACCATGAGGGCGCGACGAGAGCGTTTCACAGCGCCCGCCCGAGTAGTCCGCGCGGGCGCCACTCTAAAACGACCGCGAGTAGTAAGACGACCGAGAGGTTCCCAATTTCGGCGAAGCCCGGGTGGGTGCCGAGGTAGAAGTTCGTGTAGTCCTGGACGAGTCCGACGAGGAGTGCCGCGATCGCCGAGCCGCGAATAGAGCCGAGCCCGCCAATGACCACGACGATAAAGGCGAAGATCAAGAGGCTGTCGCCTTGGGTGGGCGAGACGAGGTCTCCCGAAAAGACGACCGAGTAGAGCAGACCCGCGAGTCCGGCCATTGCGCCGCCAATGATGAACACGAGCGTGAACGCGCGCCCGACGTGCACACCCAGTGCGCTCACCATCGTGCGATTCTCGACGCCGGCGCGAATCGTGATGCCAAAGCGCGTGCGCGCGAGAAACCACTCTAAGGCGACGAGCACGATGACGCCCGCGAGGAGGGCGACGAAGTCGGCGTTGGGCAAGTTGACCGAGCCGATCTTGCTCGCCTCCATCATCCACAGCGGCACCGGTACCGAGAGCGAGTTGCTACCGAAACCACCCAAGAGCAGTCCGACGACCGCGAGGTCGAGTCCGATGGTGACGAGGATCTGACTGACGGGGCGCGCGTAGAGGTGGCGAATGATGAGGACCTCGGTGAGCCCCGCCGCGAGCGCCCCCCCGAGAATCGAGGCGACGAGCGCCACGCCAAAGAGTGTCGGCGCGCCCCAGGAGGCGGGCAGGTGCGTCGCGACGTCCCAGGCGGCGTAGGCGCCGAGCGTCATGAACAGTCCGTGCGCGAAGTTCAAAATGTCCATCAGCCCGTAGATGAGCGAGAGACCTGAGGCGGCGAGGAAGTAGACGGCGCCGAGCGCGACGCCACTAAAGGTGAGGGCGAGGAAAACGCTCACGCGCCACTCGTTACGCCGAGGAAGCGTCGCGCGAGTGATTCATCGGCCAGCTCGGCCGACGAGCCCGTGTGAATCACTTCGCCGTGGTCGAGGACGATGACGCGCGAGGCGAGTCGCTTGATGAGCGCGAGATTCTGCTCGACGAGCAAAATCGTGGAGCGCTCCGCGACGCGCTCGAGTACGTCGGCGAGATCGCTGACGAGCAGGGGCGCGAGACCCTTCGAGGGCTCGTCAACGAGCAACAGTGGCCAGCCATTTAAGAGCACGCGCGCAATGGCGACCATCTGTTGTTGGCCCCCCGAGAGCGTTCCCGCGCGCTGGCGAGCGCGCTCTTTGAGTTCGGGAAAGAGCGCGAAGACCTCGTCGTAGAGGGGGTCGCTTCGCTGCTCGGCGAGGCGGAGATTCTCTTCGACGCTGAGTCCCGAAAAGACGTCGCGGTCCTCGGGGACGTAGCCCACCCCGAGTCGCACCACGCGATGCGTGGCCAGCCCGGCGGTGTCGGTGCCGAGGAGCCGTACTTCGCCACGCCGCTCGACCATGCCGAGCAGTGCGCGAAGTGTCGTGGTCTTACCGACGCCGTTTCGCCCGAGCAGCGCCGTGACCCCACCGGCCGGCACGTCAAAGGTGACGCCCTGGAGCACGTGGCTGCCCCCGAGCGTGACGCTCAGCTCGCGAACTTCGACGGCGTTCACAGGGGCTGACCGAGGTAGGCGCTCTGGACGGCTTCGTTCGCGATGACCTCGTCGGGTTCACCGACGGCGAGCAGACGTCCCGAGTCAAAGACCGCAATTCGATCGGCGAGCCCCACGACGACGGACATGTGGTGCTCGACCATCAACACCGTGCGACCTTCGTGGTGAAGGCGCGCGATCAAGGCGCTCAGTTGGGGGACGTCGTCGCTGTTGACGCCCGCCATGGGTTCATCGAGCAGCAAGAGTCGTGCTTCGGCGGCGAGCAGGATCGCCAGTTCGAGTTTTCGTTTCTCGCCGTGGGAGAGGGTGCCCGCGATGCTCGTCGCCACCGTGCGGAGTCCCACGGTTTCGAGTGCGTCCATCGCGGCGAGACTCGCCGGATCGCTCGCGCGTGGGCGCTGCCAAGCCCGGGAGTTGCCACCGAAGCGAACCTGCGCTGAGAGGCGCGCGTTCTCAAAGACGCTGAGTGCGTTAAAGAGACTCGACGTTTGAAAACTTCTTCCGACGCCGAGCTTCGCGCGCGTGGCGGGTGAGGCCTTCGTGACGTCGTGGTGATCGACTTCGAGGCGTCCCGACGTTGGGAGCAAGACGCCACTGACGAGATTCAAAAACGTGGTCTTGCCGGCGCCGTTGGGACCAATGATGCCGAGGAGTGAACCTTCGCGCACGCGCAACGTGACGTCGCGCAAGATTTCAACGCCGCCCACGCGAAACCCCAGCCCTGAGACCGTGAGGAGATCGGGCTGGGGTTTCGCGGGGGAACTACTCATGAACGGTGTTTAGTCCCTAACCACCAAAGTGTGCGGTAACCGGGGGTGCAGTCTGGGTGCCCGAGAGCGTCGCCAGGGTGACGGGCTGATAGGCACCGGTCACGGTCTGGACCAGTTGCACCTGGAACATGGGCTGCAACATGGCGTGGTCCGACGCGCGCACGGTCTCAAGACCCTTTGGTGCATGGAAGGACCAGCCTTCAAGACCCTTGACCATCTTCATTACGTTCGTGCCCTGGCCGGTTTGGATGGCGCGTACCACCATCTGGGCCCAGGTGAAGCCGTCGGCGGTGAAGAGGTCCGGCGGCTGGTGGAACTTCGCCTCCATGTTCTTGACCAAATAGGTGTTCACCGCGTTGTGGGGCGACTGCCAGTTGTAGAGCGAGAGGTAGTTGAACTTTAGACCGGCCGTGCCGTAGAACTGGTAGGTCGCGATATTGGCGAGACCAGTGATGACCTTCGAGGTGTCAAAGATGCCCTGCTGGTCAAGCGCCTGGGCGAGGGGTGCACCCGTCGCGCCGGCCCAGGCCAAGAAGATGATGTCGGGGTGCTGGGACTTGATCTGGAGCGCCACCGGCGTGAAGTCGGTCGTCGTCAGCGGTACCAACATGCTCGTGACGTTGTCACCGAGTGCGCCAAAGGCGGCGGTGGCGTCAGTGACGTAGGACTGACCGAAGGCGAAGTCCTGACCCAAGACCAAGACGCTCTTGCCCGTTCCGAGGGCCTTCACGTAGGACTTGGCGGTCTGGACGTCTTGGTACGTCTGGCGACCCGAGCGAAAGGTGTAGCGATTGGCCCCGGTGACCTGGTCGGCCGCGGCCGGACCCGAGATGTAGAGCACCTTGTTCTGCTGGGCGAGGGGGGCAAGTTCCGTGGCGATTCCCGAGTCGACGGTGCCACCGATGATCTTGTAGCCCGCGCCGACGAAGCTCTTGAAGTCAGTGGCGGCGGTCGTGGGCGAGTCGGCGTCGTCGACGGTCGTCAGTTTGATCTTCGCGCCGTTGACTTTGTCGGTACCCTTCGTGGCGTAGTCGAAGCCGAGCTGCACGCCCTGGAGCCACTCGGCGGTGTAGGCCGCAAAGATGCCGGTCTTTTCGGTGCCGATGCCAACCTTGACGGCGGCCTTGGCCTTCGCGGTCGCGGCACTGGACCATGGCGCTACCGCCACCGACGCCGCGAGCGTCATCGTCGCCAGCGTCAGCGGCGCCACGACCTTTCGAAGATTTCGTTGCATGGATCTCCCTCCCAGAAGGTGCGCTGCCCCTCGCCGCGCGTGACTGAGTTAAACAGGTTGCGCGAGAAATGTCAAGTGAATCATCTCTCATTTTTACGCTATCGTGAGAGCCGTTCGCCCGTGCGCTGGTCCGGGCGGGGAGGGCGTCGCAGATGAAGCAGCTGGAGATTCGTCGAGAGCCGAGCGAGGTGGGCCTCGACGGGTCACGACTCGAACGCGTCAGCGAACACCTCAATAACTACGTGGCCGACGAGCGGCTGAGCGGCTGGTTGGTGAGCGTGGCCAGGGGCGGCGAACTGACCTGGGTCGGTCGCGGTGGTTACCGCGACCGCGAGCGCGCACTCGCGGTGACCGACGACACGATCTGGCGCCTGTACTCCATGACCAAACCCTTAACCGCGGTCGCGGCGATGATGCTCTACGAAGAGGGTCGCTTTGACTTAAACGCTCCGGTTGGTCAGTGGATCGAAGAGTTGCGCGCGCCCGAGGTCTACGTCAGCGGCACACCCGGTGCGCTCAAGACCCATCCGGCCAGCGAGCCCGTGCGCGTGCATCACCTGCTTTCACACACCGCGGGACTCACCTACGGTTTTCAGCGACGCACGGTCATGGACGAGATCTACCGCGAGACGGTGGCTGAGCTCGAGGCCGTCGCGACCCGGCCCGA
>NCBD01000075.1 GCA_002255315.1 Actinobacteria bacterium 21-64-8
CCCACCGCGGTCACGCGCGGGGCGGCATTGCCGGGCCACGCAAAGCTCGCGAGGGACTTCACGACCACTGCGCCGAGTTCGGACAGATTCCCGTAGCCCGCGAGTTCATCGCCGTGCCCCGCAGTTCCCGACGCCGTCATCACGGGCGACGCCAGCTCGATGGCGCCGATCGTCGCCACGAGGTTCACGAGTGCAATTCCTGCAAGGACGCAACGCGCCAGCCTTCGCGGCGCGTGTCCTCGATACCCTTCACCGCGGCGAAGCCTGCTTTCAGCGTCGTCAGACACGGTACGGCGTGGGCCACACACGCGGCGCGGATGGTCGCGCCGTCGACGTGGGCCCCCGATCCAGAGGGCGTATTGACGACGAGCTGCACGTCGCCCGAGGCGATGAGGGCCACGGCGTTCACGCCCATGTCGCCGAGGCCCACCTTGCCCACCAGCGTTTCGACCTCAACCCCGTGGGCGCGAAGGTAGCCCGCGGTGCCGACGGTCGCCGCGAGCCGAAAGCCGAGTCGGCGTAATTCGGCGGCGAGCGAGAGCCCTTCGACCTTGTCACGGTCAGCGAGTGAGAAGAAGACTTGCCCCTCGTCGGGCAGTCGAGTACCCGCGGCGAGTTGCGCCTTCGCGAAGGCAATGCCGAAACTCTCGCCAATGCCCATGACCTCTCCGGTGGAGCGCATTTCGGGTCCGAGCAAGATATCGACGCCGGGAAAACGACTGAAGGGAAGGACCGCTTCTTTCACCGAGACGAACGACGGCTCGGGCGTGCTTCGTGGCACGAAGCCCGCGTCCGCGAGTTGCGCCAACGACTCGCCGAGCATGACCCGCACGGCGACCTGGGCGAGCGCCACGCCGGTGGCCTTGGCGACAAAAGGCACCGTACGACTCGCGCGAGGATTGGCTTCGAGAACGTACACCAGATCATCTTTCAACGCGTACTGCACGTTGATTAGCCCCACCACCTGCAGTTCCTCCGCGATGCGCGCCGTGTACTCGTGCAACGTCTCAATCGCCGCGGGCGACAGCGTCTGGGGTGGCAACGCGCACGCCGAATCCCCCGAGTGCACTCCCGCCTCTTCCACGTGTTCCATAATCCCCGCTACGTACAGCGCTCCCGAGGCGTCGCGAATCGCGTCGACGTCCACCTCGACGGCGTCTTCGAGGAAACTGTCGAGCAAGATGGGGCGACTTTTCGAGACGCCGCCTTCGCGCGCGAGCGCACCGTGGGCGCTCGTCAGGTTGGTCATAACCCGCGTCAGCGCTGCGTCGTCGTAGACGATTTCCATCGCGCGTCCGCCGAGGACGTAACTCGGCCGAACGAGAACGGGATAACCAATTCGCGCGGCAATCGAGCGCGCTTCGTCGAGCGTCGTCGCGACGTCACCTGCGGGCTGGCGAAGGCCGAGACGCGAACAGATTGCCGACCACTGTTCGCGGTCTTCGGCCGCGTCAATGGAGGCGACCGGGGTACCCAATACCAGGGCGGGATCGAGCGAGTGCGCCAACTTCAACGGGGTCTGGCCACCGAGCGAAACAATGACGCCGCGCACGCGCGCGCCGTCGACGCAGGCGGCCCGCTCCGCCTCGATCACCGCCGCGACGTCGTCGGACGTCAGTGGCTCGAAGTAGAGCCGATCGCTCGTGGAGTAGTCCGTCGAGACGGTCTCGGGATTGCAGTTCACCATGACACTTTCAATGCCGCGTTCACGAATGGCCATCGCGGCGTGCACGCAGCAGTAGTCGAACTCGATGCCTTGACCAATGCGATTGGGTCCCGAACCAAGAATGATCACGCGATCGCGCGCGGAAGGACGCACCTCAGTCTCGGACTCAAAAGTGCTGTAGTGATAGGGCGTGGTCGCTTCAAACTCCGCGGCGCAGGTGTCGACGGTCTTATAAGTAGTCGACGCTCGGGCGTCGCCACAACGCAGCGCCGCCAGAGTTCGTCACTGGAAAGTTCTGCGAACTCCGAAGCGTCGCCCACGGCGAAACCGTCGCGACCTTGCTCCAAGGACCGCACGGCCTTTTGGAGCGACTCCGCAAAGTTCCGTCCGATCGCCATGACTTCGCCCACCGATTGCATTCGTGTGCCGAGTTCGGGTGTCGAGCCGGGAAGTTTCTCAAAGGCCCACCGGGGAATCTTCGTCACGACGTAGTCAATCACGGGCTCGAAGCTCGCGGGCGTGGCGCGGGTGATGTCGTTGGGTATTTCGTCAAGCGTGTAGCCCACCGCGAGTCGGGCCGCGATTTTGGCGATGGGAAAGCCCGTCGCCTTCGAGGCGAGCGCACTCGAGCGCGACACGCGGGGGTTCATTTCAATGACGAGACGTTCGCCGTTGTCGGGGTTCACGGCGAACTGGACGTTCGAACCACCCGTTTCGACTCCGACGCGGCGCAGTACCGCAAAGGCGTCGTCGCGCATGGCCTGGTACTCGACGTCAGAGAGCGTCTGGATCGGCGCCACCGTAATGGAGTCGCCCGTGTGCACGCCCATGGGGTCCACGTTTTCAATACTGCACACCACGACGCAGTTGTCGGCGCGGTCGCGCATGACTTCAAGTTCGTACTCTTTCCATCCCGCGATGGAACGTTCGACCAAGATTTCGTGAATGGGTGACGCCGCGAGGCCTTCGGCGGCGAGGCGACGAAACGTCGCCTCGTCGTGGGCGATACCCGTGCCGGCCCCACCCAAGATATAGCTGGGGCGAATAATGATGGGCCAGCCAATCGTCGTGGCGATCGCCACTGCCCCTTCGACGTCGTGGGCGAAACCTGATTCGGGCACGGCGAGTCCGATATCGGCCATCGCCGCTTTAAACAGCTCTCGATTTTCCGCCGTCTCAATGGCCTCAGGACGCGCGCCGATCACCTCAACGCCGAGACGCTCGGGGACGCCGCGACGGACCAACTCCATCGTGAGATTGAGAGCGGTTTGGCCACCGAGCGTCGGCAACAACGCGTCGGGGCGCTCGCGCTCCAAGATATCCGTCACGACGTCGACGTCGAGTGGTTCGACGTAGGTGACGTCGGCCGTCACGGGATCGGTCATGATGGTGGCCGGATTGGAGTTCACCAGAATGACCCGGTAGCCCTCTTGGCGCAGGACCTGACAGGCCTGGGTTCCCGAGTAGTCGAACTCACAGGCCTGACCAATGACGATCGGCCCCGAGCCAATCACCATGATGGAGTGCAAATCGTCGCGTCGAGGCATCAGGCACCCTCCACTTTCGTCTCGAGGAGTTCGACGAAACGACCAAAGAGGTAGCGCGCGTCGTGAGGGCCCGGACCGGCCTCGGGGTGGTACTGCACGCTGAAACAACGATCGACCGGCGAGGCGATACCTTCGATGACGCCGTCGTTCAAATTCACGTGACTGACGACGCCGCGCGTGAGCGACTCGGGCGCCACCGCGTAATTATGATTCTGGGCGGTAATTTCGACGCGCCCCGTCGCGAGGTCCATCACCGGGTGGTTGCTGCCGTGGTGGCCGAAGGGGAGCTTCATGGTGCGCGCGCCGAGTGCTTGGGCGAGCAGTTGGTGGCCCAGACAGATACCAAAGATGGGCACCTCACCCACGAGCGAGGCGACGACGTTGGTCGCCGTGACGAGGGCCGCGGGGTCGCCAGGGCCGTTGGAGAGAAAGACCCCGTCGGGAGCCATCGCCATAATCTCGGCCTTCGTGCTCGAGGCGGGTAGCACGCTCACGCGAAAGCGCTGGGCCAGTTGCTCGACCATCGTGGCCTTAATCCCGTAGTCGAGAGCGACGACGTGCGCGCCGCGCTCGCCGCGCGTGTAGGTCGAGGTCGTGGACACGGTCGTGACGTAGTCCATACCGTCAGTGCCTCGCGCGTCGCGCGCCGCGGCGGCGACCACGTGACGCGGGGCGTGACCAAACGCCCCGGGTAGTGCTCCGGCTCGTCGCAGGTGTCGGGTCAACGCGCGCGTGTCGACGCCAGTGATCGCGGCGACGCCGTGACGCACGAGGAAAGATTCCAGGGCCTCGGTGGAGCGCCAGTTCGAGGCGACTTCGGAGAGATCGCGCACGACGACGCCCGAGCACCAAGGACGCACCGCTTCGTCATCGAGCGCCGTGGCGCCGTAGTTGCCAATGTGGGGATAGGTAAAGGTGATGATTTGCCCGGCGTAACTTGGGTCGGTTAGGACCTCTTGGTAGCCGCTCAAGGCCGTGTTAAAGACAAACTCACCCTGCGTGACGCCGGCGTCGGGTAGAAAGCCGGCCGCCTCGCCCTCGAAGACGGTGCCGTCACTCAGCGTGAGGATTGAGGGCGCCCTCACGCGAGTTCTCCGTCGAACGCGACGACGCGACCGTTGACGATCGTGGCGCGGGCACGACCGCTCAGGGTACGACCGTGGTAGGGCGTATTCGTCGATCGGCTAGCGAGTCGTTCTCGGTCCACCACGTAGCGCGCCGAGGGATCAAAGACCACGAGCGTCGCGCTCTCACCCTCGACGACGTCGCCGCCGTGTGCACCGTGGCGTGGACGAACGTCACTCGCGCGCAACTGAGCGATGCGCGCGGGCGTGCGGCTCAACAGAGAAAAAAAGCGCTGCGGGTCGCCCTCGGCGCCCCCCAGGGCTTCGAAGGTCAACGACGCGGCGTGTTCGAGGCCCAGCATGCCCGCGGGCGCCTCGTCGAAAGCCATGTCCTTCATCTCGGGGGCGTGCGGGGCGTGGTCCGTCGCCACGGCGTCGACCTCGCCGCGGCGCATCGCCGTGCGCAACGCCTCGACGTCGTGAGTCGTGCGAAGCGGTGGGTGCACCTTCATAATCGGGTCGTACGTCGCGCACGCGGTTTCGTCCAGAGTGAAGTGGTGTGGCGCCACCTCGAACGTGACGTCAACGCCCTCTCGTCGCGCCTGGGCGACGAGTGCCAACGAACGTGCCGTCGAGAGATGCAGTAAGTGCAGGCGTCCCGACGTCGCGCGAGCGAGTTCGAGGTCACGCAGCACCATCAACTCTTCGGCGAGCGCGGGGCGACCGGTCAGGCCCAAACGTGAACTCACCGCGCCTTCATTCATGGATCCGCCGGCCGCCAGCCACGCGTCTTCACAGTGCTGGGCTAAGCGCACCCCGAGAGGGCGTGCGTACTCGAGCGCTCGACGCATGAGCGCGGCGTCTTGCACCCCGGTACCGTCGTCGGTAAAGAGTCGTACGCCCAGCGCCGCGAGTTCGGCCATCGGCGCCAGGCGCTCGCCCGCGCGGGCCATCGTGATCGCGCCCGCCACGGCCACGTCAATGCGCGTCGTGGCACCCCGGTCAAGGACGTAGGCCACCACGGCGACACTGTCGAGCGAGGGTTCGGTATTGGGCATCGCCACGACGGCTCCGTAACCACCGATCGCCGCGGCGTTGGCTCCTGACTCAATGGTCTCGGCGTGTTCGAAGCCCGGCTCTCGCAGGTGCGCGTGCAGGTCCACGAAGGCGGGCCCAACCCAACACTCACTCGCGTCCAACTGATCAGTGCCCGCGGGCACGTCGAGATTCGATCCAATCGCGGCAATACGGCCTTCGCGCAGGTAGACGTCGGCGACAAGCGACGAGTCCGGACGCACGATGCGACCGTTGCGAAGTACCAAATCCGTCATCGTTCTCCTCCAGGATTTCCCGCCACCGTCAAAAAGAGCACCGCCATTCGTATCGGCACGCCGTTGGTGACCTGGCGCGTCATCACGGCCACGGGTAGGTCGGCGACGCGCGAGTCGATCTCAACACCGCGATTCATTGGACCCGGGTGCGTGACGATGGTGTCGGGGCGCAGCCGCTTCGCGCGCTCGACGGTCAAACCGTGGGTAAAGGTGAACTCGGCCAAACTCGGCACGAACGAGCCGCTCCCGCGCTCGCGCTGAAGTCGCAACAGACCCACGACGTCGGCCCACTCGAGGGCATCGTCAAAACTCTCCGCCACCTCGACCGGCCAATTCGCGACGTCGACGGGGAGCAGTGTGGCGGGCGCGCACAGTCGCACGGCCGCACCCAGGGCGACGTAAGCGTCGACGTCGCTGCGCGCCACGCGACTGTGTCGCACGTCGCCCACGATCAAGACCTTGAGACCATCAAAAAGTTCTGCGCCCGACTCGGCGCCGGTGGTGCCGTGACGTTCCGCCAGCAGTTGGCGAATCGTAAAGACGTCAAGAAGACCCTGCGTGGGATGTTGGTGCTGACCGTCGCCGGCGTTAATGACGCGCACGTGGGGCACGTAGCGACTGACCTGCATCGCCGCACCGCTCGACTGGTGGCGCATGACCACGGCGTCAATCCCGAGCGCGTCAATGGTGGCGATCGTGTCACGCAGCGATTCACCCTTTTTGACACTGCTCGACGCGACGGCGAGCGATAAGACGTCGGCGCTGAGTCGCTTCGCCGCGGTTTCAAAACTTAGCCGGGTTCGCGTCGACTCTTCGAAGAACAGTGAAGCGACGACGCGTCCCTTGAGCGCGGGCACTTTCTTCACGCTTCGCTGGTGGACCTCGACGAAGGACTCCGCGGTGTCAAGAATCTCGACGAGTGACGTTCGTGAGAGATGCTCGAGGCTCAAGAGGTTCGCACCACGAATCGTGTTCACGAGCGCTCCTCGTCACCGATCCACACGCCATCGAGCGCGGCCCTGATGGTCTCTCGACGCGACGTGGGCAGGTTCTTGCCCACGTAGTCGGGTCGGATGGGTAGCTCGCGGTGGCCCCGGTCGACCATCACCGCGAGTTCGATGGCCCCGGGCCGGCCCCACTCGGCGAGTGCGTTGAGCGCGGCGCGAATGGTGCGTCCCGTAAAGAGCACGTCGTCGACGAGGACCACCACGCGACCGTCAAGATCGACCGGCAAGGAGGTCGTACTCGTGTCGAGGAGAGGGTGACGCGCGAGATCGTCACGATAAAAAGCCACGTCGAGCACGCCCAGGGGGTAGTCGCGACCACTAAAGGACTTCAGACGCTCGGCGAGGGCCTGGGCGAAGGGAACGCCACCCGTTTGGAGACCTATCACGACCACGGCGTTTTCTCCGTGGCGTTCGAGCACTTCGTGCGCCATTCGAGCAAGCGCGCGCGACACGTCGTCTGCGCTGAGCAGTTGCGCCTTGGCAACGAACGAGCCGCGCCGGGGCGTCACATACTCGTCTTCGTTGCTCACAAATCCTCCCGTCGTACCAGCC
>NCBD01000203.1 GCA_002255315.1 Actinobacteria bacterium 21-64-8
AGCAGGTTGTAGACGAAGGCAAACGCCAGGTTCTGGCGAATGTTGCGCATCACGCGGCGGCTGAGCAGCACGGCTTTGACGATGCCCGTCAGGTCGCCACGCAAGAGCGTCACGCCCGCCGCCTCGATGGCCACGTCGGTGCCGGTGCCCATCGCCATACCCACATCGGCCGCGGCCAGCGCCGGGGCGTCGTTGATGCCGTCGCCGGCCATCGCCACGCGCCGCCCTTCGCCGCGGAGCCGCTCGATGCGGTCGCGCTTGTCTTTCGGCGTCAGCTCGGCCTCAAACTGATCGATCCCAAGCTGCTCGGCGAGGGTACGCGCGGTGCGCTCGTTGTCGCCGGTGAGCATGACTACCCGCAGGCCCAGCCCGTGCAGCCTGCGAACGGCCTCGGCTGTCGTCGGCTTGACCGGATCGGTGACGGCGATCAGGCCGGCCAACTCCTCATTGACGGCCACGTACATCACCGAAGCGCCACGCTCGCGCAGCGGACCTGCCTCCGACTCAAGCCTGTCGAGATCCCGCACGCCGTGCTGTTCGAGAAAAGCGCCGTTGCCGACGACCACCAACTTGCCGCCGACGCGGCCCTGCACGCCGCGTCCCGTAATCGCCTGGAAGTCTTCCACCGGCGACAGCTCCATCTGGCGCTCGCGGGCAGTGGCCACGATCACCTCGCCCAGCGGATGTTCGCTCGGCTGCTCGACCGATGCGGCCAGACGCAGGAGGTGCTCTTCAGATCGCTCGCCGAGCGGCAGCAGCCTGGTGAGCGCGGGGCGGCCGAGCGTGAGCGTGCCGGTCTTATCCACAACGACCGTGTCGACCTTTTCCAAGGCTTCGAGCATGGCGGCGTCTTTGATGAGCACGCCTTCGCGGGCGCCGCGGCCCACGCCCACCATGATCGACATCGGCGTGGCCAGGCCCAAGGCACAGGGACAGGCGATCATCAGCACCGCCACCGCGTTGACCAAGGCATAGACCAGCGCGGGTTGTTCCGGGGCGAACCAGGCCCAGGCGGCGAAGGTGACGACCGCCACCAGCACCACGGCGGGCACGAAATAGCCGGCCACCACGTCGGCCAACCGCTGAATGGGTGCCCGGCTGCGCTGCGCGTCGGCCACCATCCGCACAATCTGGGCCAGCATCGTCTCATCGCCGACCCGCTTGGCCCGCACCACCAGTGTGCCCGATGTATTGACCGTGCCGCCGATCACCTCGTCCGCGGGCCGCTTTTCGACCGGCATCGGCTCGCCGGTAATCATCGACTCATCGACGCGACTTTGGCCCTCGACGACTTCGGCATCGACGGGAATCTTGTCGCCCGGCCGAATCCGCAACAGGTCGCCTGCGCGCACCTGTTCCAGCGGAACCTCTTGCTCGCCGCCATCGACGATTTTTCGTGCCGTGGGCGGCGCCAAGCCCAGCAACTCGCGGATGGCGTGTCCGGTGCGCCGCCGGGCACGCAGCTCCAGCACCTGCCCCAACAGCACCAAAGCGGTAATGACCACGGCCGCCTCGAAGTAGACCGGCGCGTGCCCGTGCTCGTGAAATTTCGCCGGAATCATGCCGGGAAACAAGGTCACGACAATGCTGTAGGCGAACGTCGCTCCCGTGCCCAGCGCGATCGGCAACATCGCCAGCAGCACCACCGGCAGCCCCATCGCCACCGAGAACCAGAACCGGCGCGACATGGCCCGCAGCTCGTCGTCGCCTTCTTCCACGGCGGCGTACTTAGGTTCCAGGTCCATGCCGCACTTGGGGCACGAGCCGGGCGAAGCTTGTTCGATCTCCGGGTGCATCGGGCAGGTATAGAGGGTCTGGCGGGCCGCCGGCGCGGCAGGCTCGAGCGCCATGCCACACTTGGGGCAGGCGGCCGGCCGGTCGCTTTCGACGCCGGCACACATCGGGCAGACGTAACGCGCCTGGGCGGGCGCCGCGTGCGGCGGTCTCGACTTGGGGGCGTGCAGTTGCACCAACGGAGGCACCCCCTGGGCCAGAAACTTCTGCCGGCAGCTCTCGCAGCAAAAGTAGTAGGTCTGGCCATCGCGCTCGGCCGTCAAGGCCGTCGCTTCGTCAACCTGCATGTGACAGATAGGGTCGATGGCCATGGGCTATATAGCTCGTTCGTCAGGAGACCGCCACGCGCGGCGGCAAAACCGAACCCTTCGGTTGGCGCGCCAAATAACACCACAAGCCGATCGCGGCGGCGAACATCGCAATGCCCACGAGCTGCGAGATGCTCAGGCCGGTGCCGAACTGGCCTGCCTCGTCGACACGAATGATCTCCTGCAGGAACCGCGATATCGGATGAATGGTGATCATCAGGGCAAACACTTCACCGTCGCGCTGGCGGTAGGGATAGAAGGCCAACAACAGCAGGCACAAGAGCAGCGCATCGAGAGCCGCATAAAGCTGGGCCGGGTGCAACGGCAGCGTCCTGGGAGGCGGGGCGGCCACCGTCCAACTTGCCGGCACCCTGCTGTCCACCGTTACAACCACGACCTGGTCGCCCGTGTGATGCGCCATTTCCAAAGCGATTTGCGCCTCTTCAACCGTCGTGGCGGGGAATTCGAGGTCGTTCACCGCAATTCGCTTCACTCGCTGGCCGGCCCGCAGGCCCGCTTCGTAGGCGGGCGAGCCCGGTTCAACTTCGCTGATCACGGCCGGTGCGCGACGATCGGCGTTGACGATCTTCAGACCGAACAACGTCAACTGGCCCGCTTTGACTTCCTCTATGTGCGGAGGACTGCCGGCCGGAAAGCGCACGGCCCACGGTTCGTGGCACACGCCGCCGAAGCAGCAGCCGTTCAGGAAGCAGCCAACGCGACCGAACGCCAGGCCCAGCATCAGGCTGGGCGCGATCAGGTCGGCCAGGGCGAGGCCGGGCAAGCGGTATTTACGCACGAACAGCACCAGTGCCAGTCCGGCGCCCAGCGCCGAGCCAAACACCACCAGGCCGCCCTTCGTAAAGTCGACAATCGCCTTGAGCGTTTCGAACGGATCGCCTTTCTGGAAGTCGCGCCAATACTCGATGACGTAAAACCCCCTGGCTCCGACGATACCGCCCACCACCAGCCAGAATGCCAGGGCCTGGATGGCATCGGGGTTGAGGCCCATGCGCCGCGCGCGGTACATCGCCAGCCCGACGCCGGAGACCAGTCCCAACAAGAGCATCACGCCATAGCCGCGGATCGGCAGCCCGTC
>NCBD01000204.1 GCA_002255315.1 Actinobacteria bacterium 21-64-8
CCGTCGAGCACGGCGTCGACGTTGCCCGTCTCGACGTTCGAGCGGTGGTCTTTGACCAGCTGGTAGGGCGCCTGGACGTAGCTGCGGATCTGCGAGCCCCACGCGTTGTCCGCGCGCGTGCCGCTCAACGCGTCCATCTCCGCTTGACGCTGGGCTCGTGCGCGCTCGGCGAGTTTCGCTTCCAAAATCTGCATCGCGCGCGCTCGATTTTGATGCTGTGAGCGTTCGTTCTGACAACTCACGACGATGCCCGTCGGCACGTGCGTGAGGCGAATCGCCGAATCGGTCTTATTGACGTGCTGGCCGCCCGCGCCCGACGAACGATAGGTGTCCACACGAAGATCTTTCTCGTCGATTTCCACTTCACTCGCGTCGTCGGCCAAGAGCGGGGTGACGTCCAAACTCGCGAAACTCGTCTGGCGACGCGCCTGGGAGTCGAAGGGACTGATGCGGACTAATCGATGCACGCCACGCTCCGCCGAGAGCCAGCCGTAAGCGAAGCGCCCCTTCACGATGAACGTCGACGACAACAGGCCTGCCTCCGAGCCTTCGGTTGCTTCGTCAACTTCGACGTCAAATCCTCGCCGCTCGGCCCAGCGCGCGTACATGCGCAGCAACATCTCGGTCCAGTCCTGGGCGTCGGTGCCCCCGGCGCCGGCGTGCAATTCAACGATCGCGTCATTTTCGTCGTAGGGACCCGCGAACAGGCTCTGTATTTCCAGCGCGTCAATGCGACGCTCCAGCGACGCCACGACCTCGGCGAGTTCGTTGAGCAGCGTCCAGTCGGCCTCGCCCGCGGCCAGGGACTCTCCGGCGAACTCGGCCAACACCAACGAATCATCGAGTCCACGTCGCAGTTCATCAAAGGCGTCGAGGTCGTTACTGAGTCGCCCTAGTTCGGTCGTGACACTTCGCGCGTTGTCTTGATCACTCCAGAGATCTGGATCAGCCGCGAGGTCGCTGAGCACTTTGTGGCGGAGGCGCGCCGCGTCAATCTTTAGATACGTACGCGCCGCGCTCCAGCGAGCTTCGAGTGTTTCGAGGGTGCCTTGCGCGTCGCGCAGTGCGTGCTCCGCCTTAGGATCGGCCATGGCACTGCTTGAACTTACGGCCCGAGCCACACCAGCACGGATCGTTCCGTCCTAATTTCTCGCGCTCCGTCGCGCCTGACTTCTTCGGCGCCTCGTGCGAGGGCAGTTCCGTACCGCCCGGGGCCACTTCGTTGACGTTGGTGACCGCCCCGTCGAGTCCCTCGTCACTCAACGCGTCGGGGTCGACGGCTTCCACGTGGGTGATGTAGCGCACGTAGTCGAGGTCGACCGCGTTGAGCAAGTGCTCAAACATCAAGTAGCCCTCTTTTTGCCAGGCGGTCAAGGGATCTTGCTGGGCGACCTGGCGAAGGTGAATACCGTCACGCAGGTAGTCCATGTCCGACAGGTGCTCGCGCCAGCGCTGATCGAGAATCTGCAGCATGACGTCGCGCTCGATCTCTTTAGCGGTGTCAAGCCCGCCCGGAAAGTTCTCGCACTTTTCACCGTAGAGCGTGAGGGCCTCTTCAACGACCGCCGCACTCACCTCATCGGCGACGTCAAGCGCCACGATCGTCTCGGCGTCGAGGCGCGTCGGGTAGTACGTCTGGAGGTCAACGAGTAGCGCGTTCACGTCCCACTCTTCGACGAACTGATCGCCGAGGTGTTCGAGAACGATTTCGTCGAGTTTCTCTTCGAGGATCGCCAAT
>NCBD01000076.1 GCA_002255315.1 Actinobacteria bacterium 21-64-8
GATGTAGTTGTACCAGTCGATCACCCACACGTGCCCGTCAGGCCCGACCTCGGCCATGATCGGCGCGCTCCACTCGTCGTCGCTGCCCAACAGGTTGAACGGATTGGTGGCGTGGAAATCGGCGCCGTCGGGCATCAAGGCAAAGGTGCCCACGAGGTGCCCGGTGCCGTCCGTGACAAAGGCCGTGCGGTTCCAATAGCTCCGCGGATATTCGCGGGCCGTGTAGAGCGCGTGGCCCGCGGCCGCGGTGTAGCCGCCGTGCTGATCGACCTGGCGGATTTTTTCCGTCGGCGGGTGGAACAGATAGGTGTCGGCGATGCCGTTCAACTGGCCGGCCGACCAGCCGCGCACGCCTTCATAGTAGCGATTGGCGACGGGCAGATACTCGCTCGGATTGCGGTTGGCCGTCGAGCCGAACACCGTCCCCTCTTCGCTGAAACCGATGCCCCAGGTGTTGTTGTTCGTCGAGCGCAGGAACTCCAGCTTCGAGCCGTCGGGCTGGAAGCGATAAAAGCCCTGGCCGAAACGGTGGTGCTCGCCGCCCACCTCGCCGTCGAAGCCCGAATAGCCGACCATGCCCCAAATCCAGTTGTCGAAGCCGTATTGCAGGTTGCTCGGCCCGGCGTGCGTATCGCGCGTGTTCCAGCCGGTAAACAGCACCTGCCGCAGGTCGGCCTTGTCGTCGCCGTCGGTATCTTTGAGAAACAACGTGTCGGGCGCCTGCTGCACGATCACGCCGCCGCGAGCGAAAACAAGGCTGGTGGGAATGCTCAGCTTGTCGGCGAAGACGGTAAACTTGTCTCCCCGGCCGTCGCCGTCGGTGTCTTCACAAATCTTGATGCGGTCGCGGCCCTCGCCTTCGGACTTGAGTTCGTTGGGATAGTCGTAGGTCTCGGCGATCCACAGCCGGCCGCGCTCGTCCCAATTCATGGCGATCGGCTTGACGATGTCGGGATCGGCCGCGAACAGCCGCACCTCGAAGCCGACCGGCGTCGTGAGGTGTTTCATCGACTCCTCCGGCCCCAGCGGTTTCTGCATCTTGGTGATCGGCTCGCCGATCGTGCCCCACTTCTCGCTGGGCGGATAGTAGGGGACTTTGGCTTCGACGTATTCGAACGGTTTTACGTCGTCTCGCTTGGCGGTCATTTCGGGCACGGCCAGCGGTGGATAGGGGGCGACTTGTTCGGGGTCGCGGCCGACGGCCCAGCGGATGCCGCGCTCCAGCAGGTTCTGAAAGCCCGGATGTCCCCAGGTGCGTTGGTCGTGTCCCCAAGCGGTGTAAAAGACGCGGCCTTTGCCGTGCGTGCGGACCCACGTCCACGGCTCGCGGCCTTCGGCATCGACGCGATAGGAGAGGACTTCGCGGTCCTGCTCGTTGTGCCGATGATGCACGTAACTTTCGTCCCAGCTTTCGAAGCCGCCGTAACCTTCGAACAGCGGATGATCGGGCCGGGCGACCACTTCGCCGAACACGCCCGTGCCATGACGCTCGAACTGAGCGCCGATCAGCTCCACGATCTTGGCCGAGTTGCGGAAGCAATAGGAGGCGCAGTGCAGCGGCACAAAGCCGTGCCCGGCGGCGATGTAGTCGATGAGGGCCCGCTCCTGTTCCGGCTCGATGCGGTCGATGTTGGCATAGAGCAGCAGAGCGTCGTAGTTTGCCAGTGTGCCGGCCTTGAGATCGCCGACATTCTCGGTGTACGCAAGGTCGATTCCTCGTCGAGCGAGCACCGGCTCGATCTGGCGGAAGCGGTCGGCCGGGCGATGGTGCCCTTGGTCGCCGAGAAACAGCACTTTGATTCGCGGCGACTCACCCGCCCGAGCAAGCGGGCCGATTGCCAACGACGCAAAGAGGGTAACGAAAAGGGAAAGTAAGCGTGAGGTCATGATGTACTCCGGGCGTTCGACAGGTGATTTCGATTATAGCTTTCCCAAAACGGTTCCGCATCCGTGGCGACCGCCTCGGTCTCGCATTTGCTTGCGGAAAACAACGGCCCTCAGCGTGCGCTGCGCGTGGCAACGTGTTTCCGCACGGCCAGTTGCAGGCACGCGCCAACGCATCAACGTTCGTTTACGCAAGCGCCGTCTAGCCCTCGAGGATCTTGTTGCCGAACAGCAATCGGTCGATCTCGGCCAGGCGGAAGGTGTCGCGCCTGTGGATGCTGTCGTTGACCAGGCGCATCAGGGCGTGTGTTTCGACAAACGAGACGCTGCGGACCGGTTCGGCGGCCATATATCGGGCAAGGTTCTCCAGGTCGTGCTGGCGAAAGCCGCTGCCGATGACGGCGAAGTAAACGCGGTCGATGCCCGACTGCGCCAACTCGCGGCTATGCCGCGTGGCGTAGTCGCAGAACTGCCGGTCGTCGGTGCCCAGCGTGTAGCCCTCGCGTCGCACCTTGGCGTCGAGGATCACGCCGAAGCGGTCGGCCGGCGCCAGCGCCAGGCAATCGGCCACGCGTCCGCAACCTTGGCCGAGTTCTTTGACCGTGAAACCCAGGCAGCGAAAAGCGTCTGCGCAGCGTGTCTCGAACAGGCACGCAACGTTGGCTTCGGGGTCGCTCGCCATGCCCCGCGCCAGGTCGGCCAGGTCGCACAGCCCGGCCGGCAGGAACGGGAACCGCACCCCCGCGCCGCCGGAGGATGGCCTTCCCAGGCCGTCACGTGCTATCTCGGCGCTCTCGTGATCGACGATCTCCACCCGCGGCCACAATCGTTGCTGCCGATCGGCGACGCGCACCGCGACCTGCAAGAACCGCACGTCGCCGGGATGCTGCCGCACGGTGCGTTCCTGCACGACGGTCACATTCGGCCCGCGCTCGGCGTCGGGCGACTGTGCCCGCGACGTGCGTTCGACGGTGACTTCGCGGTTTTCGCGGCTGCGATCGAAGCCGGTCATGGTTTGGGCCCACAGCGATTCCCACCGCCGCGTGCAGCGGACGCGCATGCTTTTGGCGAGCGGGTGTTCCGGATGGCCGGCGATCCAGCCTTCGACGTCGCCGGCGATTTGGGCCACGCGTTGGCGCGTGAGTTTGTAATCGGCGGCAACGGCGTCTTGCGTTTCGCCGTCGAGCACATGCCGCTCGTAGATGCGGCAATCGCGGTCGCTGGGCGCGTGCGGCTTCCGCAGCCGCTTCGGTTTCTGGTTCGGTTCGGGCATTTGTGAAGAGATGAGGGATGAGAGATGAGGGATGAGGGACGAGAGACGAGGGGTTGGGGATTGGGGCTTAGGGCTTAGGGATTGGGGATTGGGGGGCGGGCTCAGGGGCGCGCAGTAGGGACCCTGTTTGCCACCAGCTTTAGAGAGCGTCCTGCTTAATGGAAAGATGGGTAAGGCCGAAGGTCGCTGTAGCACCGAAGGTGCGTCATTCGATAGCCCAGATATCTGAGGTGTTTGGTTTGTCAAGTAGCCGGCTCCGGTTCAGGAGGTAAGTAGGCGATCAGCTTTGAACCATGCTCGCGAAGGCGTTGGAGGTAGCGACGTTCATCGTAAGGTTGGCGGTCCTTCCAGCAACGGGTGAGAATTCGTTGCCATTTGAACGCCAGTCCGCGGATGATTTCTTGGTACCGATGCCCCTGAGCCTTTCGCATGGCCACGTAGGCTTTCGCCCAGCTTGAGTACTTGGCCGAGGCAAGCGCATATTCATGAAACGTCTGTCGCAGAAACTTGGGACATGCCCAGCGCATTTGCACGACCTTCGTCTTGCCGCTGGCCCTGGTGATGGGAGCGATGCCGCTGAGCTGCTGCATGTCCTCGGCTTCGGGGAATTTGTCGCGGTCCGTGCCGTAGGCGGCCGCCAGCCGAGGGGCGAGTGCTTTGCCCGCTCCAGGGAACGATTCGAACACCGGAGCATCGGGATGCTGGGCGAAGAGCTCGGCAATCGTCTGGTCCGATTCGGTGATGGCCCGATTGAGCGCTCGAATCATGAGCACCAAGTTTGCCACGACCAGCCGTGCATGGTCCAACACGGCGCGATCGGCCGTCAGCGGTTTTGCTTTGCGCACGGCAGCGATTCGCTGGCGCAAGAGTTCGTCCGCCGGCGGATCGTCGGCCTTGCGGCGCTTCTTGGGCAGCCACTTTTCGAGTTGCTTCGGCGAGGCCCGCTGCAGCTCGCGCTGCGAGGGAAACTTTTCCAGCAGTGCCAGGAACGATTCGCTCCACAGGTCGTCACCGCAAAAATCCAAGGCCAAAACGTAGCTTTCCCTCAAACGTTGCTGGAGTTCGTTCGTGAGAGCTACGCGGTCTTGAACCCACTTGCGGCGCTGCTCGGTCATCAACCGCAGCCCGCGGGTGACGGCATCGTCCGGATGCCAGGCCCGCAACTTGTCGTTGTGGTCGCGGAGGAAGCGGGCCAGCAATTCGGCGTCGTTGGGGTCATTTTTGGCGCCGCTGGGATAGAGGGCCGCGCGATAATCCGAGAGTTGCTTGGGATTGATGGGGTAGAGAACCAGGAAGTCATATTGCATCAACGCATAGACCAGGCCGCCTCTCGACATCTCCAGACAGATGGCGACGGGCTGCCCGCCGAACCGTTGCCGCAGTTCTGCGACCCAGTTGGCAATTCCGTCGGGATCATGCTTCACCTCGCCTTGCTGGGCCACACCGCCGGCCCCCGGCAACACACAAACCGAATGAGCCTCCTGCTCCCAGTCAAGCCCGATATAGGCGGCGAACTGGGTCGTAGTCATCATCACAAGCTCCTTTCCAGGTCAGGATTGAAACGAACGGCGACACGCTGGCCTCGGCACTGCGAAATCCTTATAGTGAGACGTAGGTCGTCGTCATCTGAGCATTCGTCGGCGGCCAAGGCGCAGTGCCTCGCGCGAAAATCTGGGCTTAATCGTCGAACGATTGGGCAAGCCATTCGTCGCGAGGCGCTGCGTGTATTCATCTTCCCATTCTCTCCCGAGAGCGGTTCCAGCCAAGCGAAATTCGCGCGGCGCAGTTCTCTCTCCGCACGCCAGGACTGCTCCAGGCTTGCGCAAGGAGCCGAGCAGCCTGGCGTGCTGAGAACTGCGTGGTCATGGAACAGCTATAAGGAGCCGAGCAGCCTGGCGTGCTGAGAACTGCGTGGTCATGGAACAGCTATAAGGGTGCAACCCTGGGTATCGGGAAGTCCCAAAACGTCGTAGCCCTGAAAGGGCGTCAATCCTATCGCTCACCCACCGAGTCGCTGGCGAGGCGACCGTTGGGGGCGGCTCCGGAGAATGACGCCCCGTTGGGGCTGACAATGCGAATGCTGGCACGCGCCCAGGGTTCCGCTGCGCTGCACCCTTATAGCTGTTCCATGACCACGCAGTTCTCAGCACGCCAGGCTGCTCGGCTCCTTGCGCAAGCCTGGAGCAGTCCTGGCGTGCGGAGAGAGAACT
>NCBD01000077.1 GCA_002255315.1 Actinobacteria bacterium 21-64-8
GACCTCATTAACGTAAATTTCGTTGTCGTTGGCCAAAAAGTCGAGTCGAGCGACGCCACGAATTGACGCACCCTCCACCAGCGTCCGCACGCACGCTGCAATCACTTGGGCTTGACCGCTCGCGAGGACGGCCGGGAGCTCGCGCGGTGCCGAGACCATTCCATCGCCGCCGACGTATTTGTCGCGGTAGTTCAAGATCTCGGCGTCGCGTTGACGACGCAGGGGGCGCTCGATGGCCGAAAGTTGCACGTGGGGATAGGTGCGCACCGCAATCTGCACGTCGGCCAGGTCGGCGCGGAACGGTTCGACCACGCAACCACGCGCCAGGTGGGGGTTGCTGGCTAAACGCGCCTTCGCGGTCGCCAGATCGGCGACGACGTCAATGCCAATCGACGAGCCCCCAAATCGAGGCTTCAAGATGTAGGGACCCTCAAAGGGCAGTTCACTGTCGTCGCCGCGCCAGAGCACGCGCGCGAGTGTCGGCAGTCCCAAATTCTTCGCCACGGACGCGAAGGCCCACTTGTCCATGCCCAAACTGGCCCCCGCCACGTCGGGACCGCTGTAGGCGATTCCCGCCAAGTCGAGCGCTCCCTGGAGCGTGCCGTCTTCACCAGGTCCACCGTGAGTCGCGAGCACCACGGCCTCGAGATCGAGTCGGCGGTCACGCCCCAGACGCGCGCCACTCGAGTAGAAACCACCCTCCTCGCCTACGCGCAGTGTCAGCGGCGTCGTACCCTTGGGCACTCCTTCGCTGAAGGCCTCGGCCTCGACGCCGGTGCCCACGCTGCACCATTCTCCGCTCTTGGTCCAGTAAATCCCAATCACGTCGTGGCCGCGACGCGCCAATTCGTGCAGGGCCTGCAGTCCCGTCAGGATCGAAATATCGTGCTCCGGCGAGGGTCCACCGAAGAGAACACCAACACTCATCGCGTCCCAATCGTTGTACTCATCAAGACCTCAAGGGTAGTGGTCCGGCAGGTCGTTGAGGTACAACACTGCATCGCCGTCGTGGAGCGACTTGCGCGCCCACGCCACGGCCTCGTCGCGCTCGTCGAAGCGACGAACCCCTTCGCCGAAACCGGCCATCAGCGCCACCGCGTTGGTGCGCGAAACCACCACGAGCTCACAACCGAGCGCGGCAACCCGACGCGCGAGCAGGAGGTTTTCTTGGTACTGCTGTCGTCCCAGTTCGACGATTCCTGGCGTGACGACGACGCGCCGACCGGCGACGTCGAGCGAGGCGAGCAGATCAAGTGCGGCGCGCGCGCTTTGGGGGTTCGCGTTGAAGGTGTCGTCGATCACGACCACCCCCGAAGGCGCGGTGACCACGTTTTGACGGCTATCGACTGGCTGCAGTGTCGTCACGCGTCCGGCGAGATCGGCCGGCGACTCGCCGAGCACCCACGCCACCGCCAGCGCGCAGGCGACGTTGGTGGGCTGGGCGCTGAGCGGGGCCGGAAACGTAGCGACGACGGCGCCCTCAACGATGATCGTCCAGTGCGATTGCTCCACGCGCACTCGCACGTCGGCGCGTTCGTCGAGCGATCCGGCGGTTACGACGCGCTTACCGTCATGGCGCAACGAGTCGGGCCAACGTGCCAGACGTTCATCGTCAACGTTCAGTACCACGACCGGCGCGCGCTCGGTGATTTCGTGCTTCGCCGCTTCGATCGTCTCCAAGGTCTTCATTCGCTCGAGATGGACCGGACCGATTGCGGTGACCACGGCGATGTCCGGCGGACACCACGAACACAAGTCGCGAATTTCGCCCGGCCCGTACGTACCCATCTCGGCGATAAAAACGCGCGTTCCGTCCACCAAATGTTCGTTTATGGCGCGCGAGAGCCCCGCGCGATTGTTAAAGCTCTTCGGTGACGCGACGACCTCGGCGTAGGGCCCGAGGAGTTCAACGAGGTGGTTCTTCGTCGAGGTCTTACCGTACGAGCCGGTGATGGCCACGACGCGTGGGTGGACCTGGCCGAGACGCTGGCGCGCTCGGGCGACGAAGCGCTGCGCCTGGTGGGCCTCGTACGGCTCAAGGCATCGAGTCGAGAGATCGAGCACGGCCGGTACCGACCAGATTGCGAGCACCGTTCCGTACCACCGCGCGCCCGCCACGAAACCCAGTACGACGAGGGCCAGCGCGACGACAGTCGCGAGTGCCGCGACCACACGAAGTCGTCGCGTCCAGACCAACTTGGACGTGCGTCCGCGCAGTGAGAGTCCCGCCGGACTCGTCAGACCGTAGAGCACACTCACGAGGGCGGCGCCCACGTCGAGTCGAAACAGCAAGAAGATCACGAGCAAAGACGCCCACAGCAAGCTGAAGTTAAAGGGCCGACGCTCACGCGGCTCGTCGCTTCGCTTCGAACGGCCCACTTTGGGAAAGAAGCTGAACATCGAAGGGCGCGTGTCGCGGCGAAGGTTGGGCGCGCTCGCCGAACGCACCGCGGGCGCGCTCCAACGACCCAAGAATCGAAAGGGCGCGCTCGGGTCGTAGTGCTCACGCTGGAGGACGCGAAGCCAGCGCGCCATCTGTGCCGCCCAACCCGCGGCCACCAATATCGCGAGCACTAACTCGAAGATAAGTTTCATCGCGTCAGCGCCTCGCGCACCGCGTCAACGAGGGCGTGGGGAGCTTCACTCGGCGTGAGGTGGCCCACGCCCTCGAGCGTGCGCCACGTGACGGGCACCGACACCACTTCGAGTGATCGTCGCGCCACGTCAAGGGGCGCGTCGCGATCGTTCGCCCCCCAGATCATCGTCAACGGCGTCGACAGCGCACGCATCGACGCTTCGTAATCCTCGTTCACGCTCGCGACGAGTATCTCGCGCAGCGCTCCGTGGGCTCGGCGGTAGTCGAAAGATCCGTAGCGTTGGCGAGCGCGCTCGAGTCGCGCTTCGCTGACGAGTCCTCGGCGTCGTGCCCAGCGCAGTGTTCGATACGCGAGCGGCGCACTATTTTTCGTCATCGAATGACTGAGGCGCGGCGTACCCGTCAAGATCAAATGGCGCACGAGCGCGGGTTCGCGTGCCGCCAGCGTGACCGCGACGGCACCACCAAAGGAGTGGCCGACGAGGACCACGGGTTCGCGCGCGACTTCACGCAAGCTGCCAAGGAGCGTCTCGGCGTAGACCGTTGCGCCGCCGACCTCGCGCGGCAGTGGCGACGAGCCAAAGCCCGGCAAGTCAAAACTGATTGAAGCGACTCCCTCGTCGACGAGCGCGCGCGCGCAGGCCGCGAAATCCTCGCCGCGTCGCGCCCAGCCGTGCAGCCAGACCACTCGAACGGGACCTTCGCCGTAGGTCTCGGCGAAAAGCCGCCCCTCGTCAAAGACCTTCAGCACGGCTCTAAGGTTAGTGAAATGCCTTGTCGCCACCGCGAAGGTAACGCGCCACCAGTAGCGTGCTATCCACGATGGACGACGACGGCTTTGATCACCGCCTCCTAGACGGATTGACCCCCGAACAGCGCGAGGCAGTCACCTCCTCCGCACGGCGACACCTCGTTCGCGCCACGGCGGGCTCGGGTAAAACCCACGTGCTCACCTTACGGATTCAACGGCGCGTGCTAGAAGGCGACGTGGCGAGCGACCACGTCCTCGCGATGACCTTCACCCGCAAGGCCGGCGATGAACTCCGTCGCCGACTCTTTCGCGCGGGGGTTACCGACGTGCGCGCGGGTACGTTCCATCGAGCCGCGCTCGCCCTCGTCACTCAGTACCACGAGGACCACCACCTGCGCCCGCTTCGCGTCGAACCCAATCGGCGTCGACTCGTCAGCGCGCTCGCGCAACAACTACGCGACGACGGCGAATTACGACTCGAAGAGTGGCAGCTACCCCGCGTCGAACAAGAGCTTGGCTGGGCGCTCAGCCAGGGCCTCAGTGGCGCGGGGTACGCGAAACTGGCGCGACGGCTACGCCGCGAGGCGCCGTTGCCGCCGAGCGTCTTTGCGGAACTGCTCGAACGCTACGTCGGGCTGTGTCGAAGTCGAGGCGTCGTCGACTTCGATCTCTTGCTGAGTGAGGCGCTCAAACTGCTTCGCGACGAACCCGACGTCTTAGCGAGTTTTCGCCATCGCACCCGATCGCTCTACGTCGACGAGGCCCAAGATATGAACCCGTTGCAGTTCATGCTGTTGCGCCAGATGGCCGGCGATGACCCTGACCTGTTTTGCGTGGGCGACCCCAACCAATCCATTTACGGCTTTAACGGCGCGAGCCCGGAACTCTTAATCGAACTCGTGAAGACCTGGCCCGACACGGTGATCTTGGATCTCACGCGCAATCATCGCTCCACCGCCCACATCATTGCGGTCGCGAACACGCTGCTCGAAGAAGGCGCCAAAGGTATTGCGCCCGCTCACGACCACGGCGAGTTACCACTGGTACGCGCCTACGACACCGACGACGAGGAGGCGAGCCACGTCGTGACGTGGCTCTCGGCCCAGCATCGGCCCGGGACACCCTGGCGTTCCCTCGCGGTGCTCGCGCGCACCAACGCGCAATTAGAAGTCATCGCGACGCACCTCGAAGCCGCCAACGTGCCCTTCGAGCGCCGAGGCGCCGATCACTCGCCCGCGTCTGACGTCACGGCCACCTTTGAACCAGGAGGTCGTCGACTCGACGACGACGCTCGCGACGCGGTGGCGCTCTCGACGATTCATCGCGCGAAAGGACTCGAATTTCAACACGTCGCCGTCGTGGGCTGGGCCGAAGGACAACTGCCCCACTACAACGCCACCAGCCCACGTGAACTCGCCGAAGAACAACGCCTCGCCTACGTCGCGCTCAGTCGGGCCGAGCGCTCACTGCTCCTGACCTGGAGCAAAGGCCGCAACGATCCGCGCTACCCGGACCGACAACCTTCGCGCTTTCTCCCACCAATTCTCCAGGTCGTCAACGACCTCACCCAACGCGAAGCGCCCCTCACGGGTGACGCGCGACGGGCCCGACTCGCCGCCATACGCGCGTCACTCGAAGAGTCCGTGCACGACGCGGACGATCGTGCGACCTAAAGTCGCCTAGGCGACGAGAGAACGGGGATGACATGAACGGCGCACAGGCGTTGCTCGCGACGTTGGTGGCCAACGACGTCCGCGTCTGCTTTGCCAATCCCGGTACGTCCGAGATGCACTTCGTCGCGGGATTGGACGATACTCCCGGTATGCGCGGCGTGCTCTGCCTCTTCGAAGGCGTCGCGACCGGCGCCGCCGACGGCTACGCCCGGATCACCAAGCAGCCCGCGGCGACCCTCTTACACCTCGGACCGGGCCTCGCGAATGGTTGGGCGAACCTCCAT
>NCBD01000078.1 GCA_002255315.1 Actinobacteria bacterium 21-64-8
TGGGGAACGTCGGTCGTGTCAAGCAACTTTGCGCGCAAACTGCAAGTGGTCAAAGAGGCGGGCATTGAGTTTTACCTTGGGGGCACGCTCTTTGAAAAGTACCTCCAACAGGACCGATTCGACGAATTTCGCACCCTGTGTGCGAGTTACGGAGCCCGGTACGTCGAAGTGTCGAATGGCACGATTGATCTGAGCGATTCGGAAAAGGTTGATTTCATCAAACTGCTGTCGGACGATTTCGACGTCATCTCCGAGGTTGGTTCGAAAGATCAGGAACGTTCCGAGAATATGGCGCCGAATCGCTGGGTCGAGTACATCAACGCTGATTTGGGCGCTGGTGCCGTACTCGTGACCCTCGAGACGCGCGAGAGCGGTCGCGGGGGAATCTGCCGGCCCAACGGTGAGTTGCGCTTTGGCCTGCTCGAAGAGATCCTGTCTTCGGGCATTGCCCACAACTCCCTACTCTTCGAAGCACCTACGACAGAACTGCAGAACTACTTCGTTCGCCGCCTGGGTCCCAACGTCAACCTTGGTAACGTCGCGACCACCGAGGTAGTGGGCCTCGAAACTATACGCCTCGGACTACGCAGTGAAACGCTGCTGATGTTCGAAGGTGGCGTTCCCGAGTTCATTTAGGTTCGACGTGCGAGAGATCCGCGACGTTTTTCATTTGGCGATTCCCGCGTACGACCTCGACGAGACGGTCAGGTTTTACGTCACGCAACTCGGTTGTAAGTTGGCACGACGCTACGAAGATCGAGTGACGCTCGACTTCTTCGGCGACCAAGTGGTCTGTCATCTTTCACCGGCGCCCACGGAGGCGGTAGTGATTGACGCGCTGCCGATGTACCCACGTCACTTCGGCGTCACGTTTCGCGACAAGGACGACTTCGATCGTCTCTACGCGCTCTGTAAACAGCGCGAGTTGACTTTTTACAGCGACGTACGTCTGCGTTTCGAGGGACGTGTTGAGGTGCATTCGACGTTCGTCTTGTGTGATCCGTCGAACAATTTGCTCGAGTTCAAGCACTATCCCGATCCTCGGATGATGTACTAGTCGCGCTCATGAATATTGCGCTCGCCACTGACTCTCCTGGGCTGCTGAGCACCTTTCTCGAGCGACACGTTGACTATCCCCACGCTGAGTTCGTGCTCGATGCGCGCGGCAGTCGCGTTTTTCGTTACGGTGAACTCTTGGAGCTGGTGTCGTGCCGTCGTCGCCAATTTGACGCCTGGCACTTGCAGCCGGGTCAGCGAATCGGCGTTCGCGTCTCGGATCCCTTGGAGTTCGTGTCGTGGTTCTTGGCCGCTTTACACGCTGGTCTTTGGCTCGCCCCCCTCGACCCAACGCCGAGTCTCACCTACACGTTGACCACCGAGCAACGGGTCCAGTCGCTGCGATTGTCGGCGGTGATAAGTGACGTCGTACCGGACTCGCTCGTGAAGGTTCCGTGGCTCGACGCGAAGTCCAACCTCGTTGGATCGGGCACACTCGAGGCAGAAGTGGACGGCGGCGGGGTCGTGCTCGCCTCCTCGGGCACGACGGGAACACCCAAAGTGATGGCGCTGAAGAAGCGCCAATTACTGACGAACGCTCGTTTTATCGCTGAAAATCACGAACTGACGAGAGATGACCGCGGGTTCAATTCACTGCCGCTGTGGCACATTAATGCCGAAGTGGTTGGCGTACTTGCTTCGTTGTACGCGGGATCGTCACTGGTGCTCGACGAACGCTTCCATCGGACGGGCTTTTGGAAAGTCGTCAGTGATTGGGACGTTACCTGGATTAACGCCGTGCCGGCGATAATCGCGCGGCTGGTCACGCTACAAGAGGGTGAGTCAA
Source organism: Actinobacteria bacterium 21-64-8 (assembly GCA_002255315.1). Classification (GTDB taxonomy): domain Bacteria; phylum Actinomycetota; class Acidimicrobiia; order Acidimicrobiales; family RAAP-2; genus RAAP-2. The sequence goes on from NCBD01000078.1 coordinate 1,844, forward strand.
TTCCTGCGCGCCTGCGATTTGTCCGCTCGGCGTCCGCGCCGCTCTCGCCGAGTTTGATGCGCGACTTCGAAGCGCTCGCGGGCGTTGCGATCATTGAGTCCTACGGCATGACCGAAGCCGGCAGTCAAATTTGCGCGAACTCTCTTGGCGCCGCGCGAAAGCCCGGTTCGGTTGGTCGACCCATCGGTGTCGAGGTGCGAGTAAAAAGTCTGGGCAATTCGGAGCACGTCGGTCGTCACGGTGAGGTTGGTCCCGTGGAAATCAAGGGGCCGACGGTGATTACGGCCTACGACAGCGTCGACTACGGCGACCGTTTCGACGAAGCAGGTTGGCTGCGCACCGGGGACCTGGGCTACTTCGACGACGAGGGATACCTCTTTTTGGTGGGTCGAAGTGACGACGTGATTAATCGAGGTGGGGAGAAGATTTATCCACAAGAGATCGAGAACGTCCTGAGTTCGATTGAGGTACTCGAACGCGTCGTCGTGATTGGTGAACCCCATGAAGTTTTTGGTCAAGTGCCCGTCGCGTACTTGGAATTTTCGCCTTCGTTCGCCCAACGAGCAGATCGTCTCGATGAAGGACTCGCGATGGTGCGCGCCGCGTTGCTCGACGGTCTGTCGAGGACCTCTCGACCGGCCCAGTTGAAAGTCGTCGAAACTATTCCGACGCACCCGACGGGAAAAGTGCGAAAGGCACTCGTCCGTGATGGTGACGTGACAGTCGTTCGCGTCGAATCCCTGTAGGTTTTGCGACACGAAGTCGGAGCGAGGATTGGGATGAGTACTGCGTCAGAACCGGTCGCGGGCGGGACACGTAAGCGACTCGACCACATCGACGCCATGCGACCCATCAAACAAGCGGCCGTAATTTCTACGCACGCGCTGATCTTCTTTTCACCGCTGTCGACGTCACTCGCGGCCGGAGCATTTCTGACGCTGACGCACTTTTCGCGTGACGCCTTTTTGTTTGTGTCGGCGTGCATGCTCGCCTACAGCTACCAAAACCAATCAACCGTTCAGCTCAGGCCGTATTGGAAGCGCCGCTTTATCTCGGTGGGCGTGCCCTACCTCGTGTGGTCGTTCCTCTACTTTCCCATCGCTCTCATGACGCCGACGAATTCTTTTCCGTACTACCGAGAGCCGTGGGGCGTCATGTTTTCACTGCACGGTCTCCGCGAGTTTCTCGTTGCGGTGGCGACGGGTTACTACCATCTATACTTCCTGATCGTCTTGCTGGAGTTTTACCTCTTCTTTCCGCTGGTCTTCGTGCTCCTGCGCAAGTGGCGACGCTGGCACGTCCAAATCCTCGTAGTGGCGTTGGTCTGGCAAGTGATGTGGCACTACTTGATGCGCCACGGTCATCCGTCATTCACGATTTCCTCGAAGACCGAAACTCGTCTGGTATTTTCCTACCCGCTCTATCTGCTCGGCGGTGTGATTGCGGCTTTTCACCTTGATCAACTTCACGACTGGATTGTTCGTCACGCTCGGCTCATATTGGCCGGGACGTTCATCAGCGCGATTGTGCCGGTTCTGATTGACGCGATTCATCGACACACGTACATTCCGACGTACTTAATTCCCGGTGGTGATCCCTTTTCGCCGGTGGTGATTCCCTACGATGTCGGGGCCATTCTCTGCGTGTACCTCTTGGGGGTCTATCTCGTGAGTCCCAATCGTTCCGTGCGCACGCGCGCGATCACCCAGTCCGGCTCGGACGCGGCCTACGGGATTTACCTCTCGCAGATGGTGTGGATCTTGTTCTTGCACCGTTGGACGTTGAAGTGGGGACTCTTGGGTCACGTGCCGTGGTTGGTCATGATGCTCTTTGCGGTCACCTTCGCCTACTTGATGGGTTTTCTCTTCAGTGCTCTCGTGGCGCGCACCGTGTTGGCGCGCGCCGTCGTTGGTCGCTCGCGAGTGCCGTGGAAGACGCTGATACCGCACCTTCGCTCCTACGTCTTGCCAGTGGGGCACGACTACGGTCCGGGTCCCATGGACTTGACCGACGTCTAGTACCGAGTCGGATTCGGTCGTTCAGTACGATGGAACCTCAGCGCTAGAGGCGAGGACTGACGTGCGAAAGCGAAGTGGCGACAGCGAACGTCAACGCGTTCCCCAACCCATGATTAAACGTCGTATCGCGTCGGGACGCGGTGCGATGGAGCAGCCCAACGTGACCCACGACGGCGAGGCGAAGTTGACGCCCGCGTTCTGGCTCGCGGTGATGGTCGTGGGCGTCGTTACCGGTCTTCTGGGTGACCTCTTGATGTGGGTGCTCAAACTCTTTGAAACGTGGGCGTACCACTTTCACCAAGGGAGTTATCAAGACGCCGTGGCGTCGGTGTCGGGGTACCGACGCGTCGCGGCGCTGCTCATCGCGGGCGTGTTTGGCGCGGTCACGTGGTACTTGATACGTCGTCGCTTCAAGGGCGAGTGTTCCGAAATTGACGACGCACTGTGGCGCGGTGACGGCGAACTCTCGTGGCGGCGGAGCTTCTTGACGTCGCTGGTCTCCGAAGTCGTGATTGGCCTCGGGGCATCGATTGGGCGCGAGGCGGCGCCGAAATTAATGGGGGGTGCGTCGGGCAGCGTCGTGGCCAACTGGTTGAAGTTTTCGCCGGCCCAGAAACGGCTCCTGGTGGCGTGCGGCGGCGGCGCGGGGCTCGCGGCCGTGTACAACGTGCCTCTGGGCGGGGCAATCTTTACGGCGGAGATTCTCTACGGCAACTTCGCCCTGCCCGTGGTCTTGCCCGCGCTGGCGACGTCGGTGATTGCGACGTGGGTGGCCCGACTCTACCTCCCGAGTTCGGCAACGTATACCGACATTCCCCACTATCACTTCAGCGCGTCGCTGATGGTGTGGTCGGTGCTCGCGGGCGTGGTGACGGGCGCGGTCGCGGTGGTCTACGTGCGACTCATTGGGTGGGTTTCGCACTATCGCGCGTCGGGCGCGCGCATCTTGTGGGTCATGCCGTTGGCCTTTGTGCTCGTGGGCGTCGCGGGCATCTGGTACCCCCAACTCTTTGGCAATGGACTCGACATGGCGCATCAGTCGTTCCTGGGCGTGGGAACGCTCGGGCTGTTGTTCGCACTGTTCGCACTGAAGCCCCTCGTGACGGCGTTAACGCTGAGCAGTGGTGCGGCCGGGGGACTCTTCACACCCTTTTTGGCGACCGGGGCGGTACTCGGGGGAGTGTTGGGAATACTCTGGCTACGGCTATGGCCCGGGGCGCCCCTCGGCGCCTTCGCCTTGGTGGGCGCGGCGGCCATGATTGGCTCTTCGATGCAAGCACCCTTCGCGGGATTGGTGCTCGTCATGGAACTCACCCACGGAGGCTTCGCCATCATGATGCCCATGATCGTCGCGACCACGATCGCCACGTTGATCGTGCGTCAAATTGACGGCTACTCCATCTACTCGGCGCGGCT
>NCBD01000205.1 GCA_002255315.1 Actinobacteria bacterium 21-64-8
TCGCCCATCCGCTGACCATCGGAAAGGTTTCTGCGGGCCAAACCGGGCGTAGGGATCTGAGGCGATGGCTAACCTCGATCCTCGGGAGGGCTTGTTCCAATAATCGGATTGAGGTTAGCGGGGCGGAAAGCCGAAGCGAAGGGTGCGGCCTTCCCACCAGGGGATGGGGATGTCGAGTTCGGGGTAGCCGGCATCGATGAGGACGGGGGTGTAGGTGCGGACCGGAAGGTCGACGCGGACGTGGTCGTCGGCGACGATGACGTTGCCGGTGTTGTCGAGGAAGTGGCGCCAGAGCCGGTCGGGGGTCGCTTGTTCATAGCGGGGGAGTTTGCGGGCCAAGAGGCGGTAGGCGTTGCCGGCGAGCACGGTGAGGGTGGTGTCGAGGTCGACGTTGAGGGGCAGGCCAGAGGCGAGGGCGTTGAGATGGAAGCCGGAGATGTCGGCGTCGAGCTCGTTCTCGATGATCATCCGTTCGGCGTAGCGACCGAAGAGGTCCTTGGCGGCGGTGGTGAGGTCGTTGGTGATCAACAAGGTCGGATTCTCGTGGCCGATGTTGCGGATGGCGATCTGGCGCAGTGGTATGCCAACCCCTTTCAAATGGATGATCTCCTCGTGGATCTGGGGGCGGCGGTAGCGCCCGGCTCTCTTCAGGTTGTAGGTCGTCCATTCGGTGGCAGGCAGAGCGGCCAAGGCTTCGAGGACCTTGGGTCCTCGTTGGCGAAGGGTGAGGAAGATGATGTTCCGGGAGGCGAGCTCGTCGAGCATCTTGTAGGTGGTGACCTTGGAATCGAAGACCAACAGGCCGGGGTCGGAGCCGGCGACCCGGGACCAGTAGTCGGAAAAGGCGATGACCTCGCCGGCTTGGTCGGCTTTGGTCAGGTCGGCGTTGGCGTAGACCATCTCGGTGGAGGCGTGGTCTTGGGCGAAGAAGGTGAGCACCGAGCGGGTGCGCTGGGAGCGGGAGGCCACATAGTGCTCTTCGAGGGGGACCTCGGACCCATGGTGGCGGATGGAGTGGAAGTCCAAGTTGAACCCGGCCTCGCCCGAATAGAGCCCGACTTCCCGGCAGCGTCGGGCCAGGCCTTCGAGCAGGGCGACGTTGGAGGACCGTTTCACCCGGTAGGAGTAGCTGGTGAGGTGGGTGGCTTTGGGGATAGCGGACAGGCCGACCGCCAAGCCGAGACCGGGATCAGCACCCAGGGGGAAGGCGTTGGCAGTCCGGCCCTTTCGGCTGGCCTTGACCAACAGCAAAGAGGCGAGGGACTGGAACGAGGAGAGCACCGTGGTGCCCGGGTAACGGGCGTCGGCTATCAGCGAGTCGATGCCGAGCTCGACGAGGGCGGGCAACAGCACGAAGAGCCCGGCGTGGTCGCATTCGTAGCTGGCACCGGTCGGCCACTCCCTGATCGGTTTAGCCCTCACCGGGCTGAGCCGCGGGGCGGGGCCGGTGTGGCGGCGTCCCAGGCGTTCGATGCCTTCGGCGTGGAGGATGGCCCACACCGTTTGGGCTGACACCGGCGTGCCCTCCATCGAGACCCGCTCGGCGATCTCGGTGACGGAGCGGTCCTCGGCCCGCAGGATAAGGACCTGGTCGCGTATCCGTCCCGACTTGCGGGGGCCGCGGGGGCCGGGCTTGGAGGAGAGGAAGAACTCGGTGTGGCCGGCTCGTAGCTCAGCGGCA
>NCBD01000079.1 GCA_002255315.1 Actinobacteria bacterium 21-64-8
CGAGCACCTTGGGCTGTTCGTCACCGTGATCGTGGTGGCCCACGCCCTTTGGCGCCACCATCGCCGCGCGCAGCGTGTTGCGCAGTTCGCGCCGTTCTTGGTCGTTCATCGTGCGCACCACCACGTCGGCGTGGGGGGCGACCCCTAACACGTCGTCGCGCAGCGTGTCGAGGTGCGGCCAGTTCGCGACCGGTACCACCAACTCGACGCGCGTCGCGTCCTCGCTCACGGTGCCCAAGAATCCGAGCTCGTCGAGGGTGCGCACCAGTTGGGGCTCTTTGAGAGCGCCGAGACGCTGGCGAAGTGGGTTTGGGGGGGTCACGGCGGTCCTTTAGCTAAGCCCCTTGAGGATACCGTCCGGCTCGGCTACGCGACTCCTAGACTTTTTCCTGTGACGGCGCCGAACGAGAACGAACTCGACCCCGCCCTCTTTACCGCGACGGTCACCAGCCTCACGCACTCCTTTGGTGACTCCACGCGGCGCAAGATTTACTTCTACTTACGCGAAAATCCCGGCGCGACCGCCGGCGAGCTCTCGGCGCACTGTGCGGTACACGCCAACGTCGTGCGCCACCACCTCGAAAAGTTGACCGAGGGTGGCTACGTGACCTACGACAACCTTCGTAAGACCACCGTCGGACGTCCCGCGAAGGGCTATCGGGTCGTCGACGAGTCGGTCACCCTCGAAGGATCGATTCGCCGTGACGCGCTGCTGGTGGCGCTGTTGGAAATGGCCCTCGAGCGCTTAGGGCCCGACGCCGCCGAAGCGATGGCCCACGACGTGGGCGTCGAGTACGGGCGCACGCTCTGCGAGGGCGTCACCCCGAGCGAGTCGAATCGCTCGGTGAAAGGTGCGATGAGTTCCATCGCGGGACTGCTCACGGCGCACGGCTTTAACGCGCGCGCCGAAGTCGACGGCCCCGCGAGTTCGGTCGTGTCGGATAACTGCCCCTTTGGCTCCGCGGCCCAACACCACCCGGTGCTGTGCGCGGTGGACCGCGGACTCATCGCGGGCATGCTCGAGGGCCTCGGCGCCGAGCGCACCGCCGTCACGTTGACCTCGCGCGCGCGCGGTGACGACACCTGTCGCGTCACGGCCTAGGCACCGCTCGACGCCTCAGGGCGCGGCGAGTTTGAACTTCACCAGAAACGGCTGGGCGACGGCGAGTTGTCCCGCCGAAGGATGCAACGTCAAGAAGATGGCGAATTCGCGCTTCGCGAGCCCGACGTCGCCGGGCGTCGATGCCGCCACGATGGCGTAGTAGAGACGCGTCGCGGGATTACGCGGCGCGAGCGCGAGCGCCCGCTCCAGCGTTCGCACGCCGAGATTGACGAGGGCGAGCCTATGGTCGGCGCTGCCGGCACTGAAGTCGAGCCAGCCGCTTTGGGTCAGCGCCACCACGTTGTTCGCGCGCAGCGCGAGCACCTGTTGGTAGGCGCTCAGGGCCGCGACCACGTCACCGTTGGCGACGTCGGCCTCGGCCTCACTCAACAACGCGGTGACCTTTTGGGTCGTGTTCAACGAGATCGAGCCAGTGATGGAGTTACCCGCTTGGCGCGGCGACAGCGACGACCAGAGCAGCACCGCCGCCGCGAGCGCGAACGCGCTGAAGGCGACGACGAGCCAGCGCCCGCGGCGCCGGCGCGCGCGGCGCACACCGGGCTCGTCCATCGCGAGCGCGAGCGCTGCGCGAGCGCGTTCGAGTGCGGCACGTTCACGAGTTTCGATGTGCGCAAAGTCAACGGCGCTCAACTCACCACGAGCGCGTTCTCGCGTCGCGTCGGCGAGGGACGCCTCGCGAAGCGCGATCTCGTCGCGCCAGCGCGCCGCGTCCGCACTCACCGCCGTCGCCGCCACAGCCGCGCACCACTGGCGACGAGCAAGAGACCCACGAGCACCGGTCCCAGCCACAAGATCGCGCCGAGCCCCGCCGTCGAAGGACTTAAGAGAATCGAGGTGCCGTAGGTCGCTTCGAGGGAGGTCAAGATGGCGGTGTCACTCTCGCCGGCACGAACTTTGCGCTCAATTTCGTGACGCACCGCGATTGCGGCGGTGGCGTTACTTTGCGCGACCGACAGGTCTTCGCACGAGGGACAGCGTACGAGCGACTCCAAGTGGGCGCTGCGAGCGGCGACACTCACCGAACTCGACTGGTCCGCGACCACGAGACCCGCCACCAGCACCACGGCTCCGAGCCAGAGCCAGAACGACTGCCACCAGCCACGTCGCGTCACGTGCGCACCCGAGCGACGACCGCCTCGAGTTGGCGTGCGGTGGTGGGTCCGAGCAGCGTCGCCACGACCCGTCCGTGGCGATCAATGACAATCGTGGTGGGTGGTGAGGTGACCCCGAAGCGATTGGCGAAGACGCCACCGGGGTCAACCAGCGAAGGGTACAGCGAGCCGTAGTGCTGGGCGAAGGCGCTCGCGGCGCTGAGCGAATCGTTAAAGACGACACCGACGAGCACGACGCCACGGTGACGTTCGTGCCAGGCGAAGGTGGAGAGTTCGGGTGCTTCGACCCGACACGGTCCGCACCACGAGGCCCAGAAGTTCACGACGACGACGTCACCGCGTTCGCGGGCGAGGGAAAATGATCCCCCGCCTAATTCGCGTCCCTGCAGCGCGGGCGCACGGTGTCCGAGGAGCGGACTTTGCGTTTCGGTGGCGTTGGTGACGGGGTGGCGCGTCGCGAGCAAGAGTGAGAGTCCCGCCACGACGACGAGCACCACGAGTGAGGTCACCAGGACGCTGCGTCTCACGAACTCTGCTCCGTGTGGCGGCGACGCACGAACGACAACGCCGCGCCTGCGCCCACCATGAGTCCCCCGATCCACAGCCAGGCGAGCAGTGGCTCCACGGTGACGCCCAGCACCACCGAGCCCGCGGGAAGGTTCGACTGAATCTGCGCGCCCGAGGTCGACCCGGTTCCCCCCACCGCGTCAAAGGTGACGTAGACGTCGCGCCACAGGGTCGAGTCGATCGCGGGCGTGCCGACGGTTTGCCCGTTACGTCCGTGAAAGGTGGTGACCGCCGGACGTAGGGGCGCGCCGTCAACGCGAACTTTGAGCTGCGTGGCGTTCAAGAGCGCGTTGTTGACGTGCGCGAAGCCGTAAAAGCCAATGACGTGGCCGTTGACGACGGTGCGTTGGCCCGTCGCCAGGGTCACCTCGTGTCGCTCGGCGTAGGTGGTCGAGGTCACGATGCCCAGGGCCAAAACGACAATCCCCAGGTGCACCGCCATGCCCCCCGTCGAGGGCGCGCGCCACATCTGGCGCCACGACCCCCGGCGCCGCGCGGCGACGAAGGTGGTGCGCAGCGTGCGAAGCGCCGCACCCGCGGCCATCACCGATAAAAAAACGGCCACGAGCTCGGGCACGCGCGTGACGTGACGACTCAAGAGCACCACCACGACGACGAGTGCGACCCACGCACTCGTGCGCAGGCGCGCCCACAACACCGCGGCGTCGGCGCTTCGCCAACTCACGAGGGGCGCGAGCGCCATTAACGCGAGCAACACCACCGCCAGGGGCGCGGCGATCGAGGCGAAGTAGGGCGTCCCCACGGTCACCTGTGAGCCATTGATTGCTTGGTAGAGCAGTGGAAAGACCGTACCGAGCAGAACCACCAGCGCGAAGCCCACGAAGATGATGTTGTTCGCGACGAACAGCCCCTCGCGCGAGAGCGGGTGGTCAACGCCAATGGGCGCGCGCAGTCGATCACCGCGCCAGGCGAGTAGCCCCACCCCGAGCGCGACGACGACGAAGAAAAATCCAATCAAGAGCGGTCCGAGGGTGCTCGAGGAAAAGGCGTGCACGCTCACGAGCACGCCCGAGCGCGTAAAGAACGTCCCGAGCACCGTCAGCGCGAACGTCGCGACCGCCAACGAAAGATTCCAGACTCGAAAGAGACCGCGGCGGTCTTGGACGATGACCGAGTGCACGTACGCGGTCGCAGTCAACCACGGCAACAGGGCGGCATTTTCGACCGGGTCCCAGCCCCAAAACCCACCCCAGCCGAGTACCTGGTAACTCCACCACGCACCCAACACGATGCCCACCGACAGCGCCCCCCACGCCAGCACCGTCCAACGCCGCTGCTCGAGCGCCCAGCGTTCGTGTACTCGGCCCGTGATCAACATCGCCACGGCGAAGGCGAAGGGCACACTCATGCCGACAAAGCCGGCGTAGAGCAAGGGCGGATGCGCCGCGACGAGCGGGTTGTCTTGGAGCAACGCGTTCGGACCGGCTCCTTGCAGGACGTGCGCCGCGTTGTGGATGAAGGGGTCGGCGGGGCCGACCATGAGCAGCGTGAAAAAGGCCTGCACGCTAAAGAGCACCAGCGTCGCCCACTGCACGACGCCGTCGTCGCGCTGGCGTCGGTAGTACCAGGTGACCGCGACGTTGAGCGAACACTGCAGCAGCACCCAGAGCAACAACGATCCCTCGAGCGCCGACCACATACCCGTCACTGAGTACAACAGCGGCGTAAAGGTGGCGTTGTTTTCGGCGACGTAGGCGAGCGAAAAGTTGTGCGTGATGAGCGCGATCTGCATTACCAGCACGGCCAGCGCGACGCCGCCCAGCGCGACGAGGGCGTAGCGAAGCGCGTGACTCGCGCGCGGCGCGCGAAGGGCACGCGCCTGGTCCACGAGACCCGCGAGTGCCCCCGCGCTGCACAGGTAGAGGGCGGCGCGACCCAGCCAGGTCAAGGTCATCGCACGGTGCCGTTGGGCGCCTTCACGCGACGGGGGTGGGCCGCGATGTAGTTCGCCGAGTGCTTCACCATGATCTGGTTCGCGTCAAAGCGTTGGGCGTGGCTGTTGACGAAGTGGCCAACGACGACGACGGGAATATTGGCCTGAAAGAGCTGGGGCGGCGAACCCGAAGCGCGCACGAAGACTCGGTAGCCCCCGCCGCGCATATAGAACGACGCACCCGACGCGGTGCGCGAAATCGTGTGCGCGACGACGACCCCCTCGAGGCGAATGACGTGGGTACCGAGCGTCGCGCGATTGGTTTCGGCCTGCGCGACGGTCTCGAAGTAGTTCAAGTTATGTAAGAGTCCCTGGCTCAACAGTGCGACGACCGCCGCGACGAGCACGACCAAGACGCCCATCGTGCGCCGACGAGATCGGCGCGCGACGTCGGGGAGTGTTACGGGCGAAAGGTCGCCGACCTCAGGGTCGCTCACGTCGACCTCGCCACCA
>NCBD01000206.1 GCA_002255315.1 Actinobacteria bacterium 21-64-8
TCCTTGGGTAACAGCGCGCCGTACATGTACGTCGCTCGACGCAGCATCGCCGTGCCGGCCAACACGTTCTCGCTAATCGCCTCACGCACGAAGCCTGCCGGCGCAATTACCTGCACGCGCTGTGCGGTGACGTCCTCGAGCGAGACGACCCCGAGCGCGCCGCCGAAGTGGTCGGTGTGACTGTGGGTGTAGATCACGGCGCGCACCTCACGAGCGCCCAGGGCTTCACTGACCAACATCAGTGCCGCGCGAGAGGTCTCTGACCCCGTGAGTGGATCAATCACGATCCAGCCGCTCGCGCCTTCGACGAAGGTGACGTTCGAGATGTCGAGGCCCCGCACTTGGTAAATCGAGGGCGCGACCTCAAAGAGACCCGCTTCGTTGTTCTTTCGACCCTGGCGCCAGAGACCCGGATGAACGCTCGTCGGCGCGACGTCGTCGTTCATAAAGGCGTAGTCGTCTAAGTTCCACACGTCGTGCTCGAAGCGACCCTTGATCTGGCGAGGCGCCGCGACGTCGAAGCGACCTCGTCGGGCGCGCGCTTCGTCGGCGAGGTCGCTCGGGCCGAGCGCCTCAACCGCTTCGACGTGGTTCGTCGCCGTATACACGGAAGGGACCTTCCTATCAGGTGTTTCCGCTGCCATCGCCACCCCACTTGACCGTTGTACGCGAGCCTACTGACTTCGCCCGAAGCGAACGCTCAGCTCGCTTCCGCGAAGCGGGCCGTCGTGAAGGCAATATTCATCGGCACGCTGAGCGCCAAGTTCACCAACATCAAACTCACGACCACGAGTGTCGCCCCGCGAGTGTGGTCGTGGACGAAGGCGAATTCAATCATCGCGGCGACGACCACGTAGGCGCACAGCGCCCACTTAAAGACCGTACGAAACGTGGACCAACTAAAGGCCGTGACGCGCGTGAGCAAGACCGCAGACGTAACCATAAACGCACTCGCCGCGACGAGGAGTGTCGTCGGTAGGGTCAGTGGCGCGTGGCGCGGGGCGTAGGACGCGAGGTCAATCCCGCCCATGATGACCAGTACCAGTGCGACGCTCGAGCACCACGCCACGGGCGGCAGACTGCGACCGTTGAGGTCGATGGCACTCACCGCGACGACAACCTGGTCATAATGACAAACGTTGCCACCTGCATCGCGCCCGTAATCCCGGCGGTGTAGATAAAGCGTTGCATCAGCGCGTGGATGCGTTCGCCGTTGGGTTCGGGCTTATTCATCTCGAAGAGCACGGCAATGTTGGCGGGCTCTAAAACGCTCAAGGCGACCGTCGCCAGCACCCCAACCACACAGAACGAGACCACGAGCCACGCGTGATTGGGGCTTGACGGGGCGAGATTGCCCAGCATGCGCGCCACTTGGAAGCCCGAGCCCAGCGTCATGGTGACGACCGTGGGCATGATGATCACCATCATGGGCATAAAGCGCGCCGAAAATTCGGCCCGCGCCGGTATTGAAAGTCGACCAAGAATGGGGCCAATCACGAAGCCAACGAAGAGATCGATGCCCGTCCAGAGGGCCCCGCCGACGACGTGGCTGAACATCAGACCCCAGCGCCAGTTAAAGCCAATCGAAAGCGCCACGAAGAGAATTGACGCCGCGGCGATCGGCAGCCCCTTTACCGGTACGACCTGAATTCGCGTTCTCGGAGGCGCT
>NCBD01000080.1 GCA_002255315.1 Actinobacteria bacterium 21-64-8
TCCGCTTCGACCCTAGAGGAAGTAGAGGGCCCCCCACCCGCTGATGGGGGGACGGGAGTAGTTCGACGTTGGGATCCCTCCGAGATGGAACGTTGGGTGTTCGCGGGACTGCCCGCCACCGGTGTCGCTCGGGAACACGACCCGTTGACCCGGGGTCTCCTCACGTTGCGCCTCTCGACGGTGCGATTTAATCGAACGGCGCCGCTCGGACTTTCGTCAAGAAGTGACGTCGCCCAACCGAGGAGTCTCGTGGCGGAGGAGGTGGGATTTGAACCCACGGAAGGTTTCCCTTCACACGATTTCCAATCGTGCCGATTCGGCCGCTCTCGCACTCCTCCAGGGGCACTCAAAAACAATTGATTGCCGGCTCGTTAGGCTACCCGAGACCTACGAAACGTTCTCCAGTAGCCTGGTAGGGCCGAGGTTGAAAGCGGTGGTCGGGTCCCGTGCGACGACCGTTCGTGAACCGAGTCAGGGGCGGAAGCCAGCAGCTCTCAGCGGATTGTGTTGGGTGCCACGGATCGCCTGGCCACTGCTTTGGACCCCGGCCCGTCACGGTGCACCGTTAGCATCGAGGCGTGAGTGAACCACCTTCATCGTTGATTCCCGTGGAGGGCGTGACCTCGCTCTACCGGCGATTTCGCCCCGGGCGCTTTAGTGAACTTCGTGGTCAAGACCACGTCGTGCGCGCGCTGCAGGGGGCGGTCAAGGGCGACCGAATTTCGCACGCCTATCTCTTTTCTGGGCCGCGTGGAACTGGTAAAACGACGACGGCGCGCCTGCTCGCCAAGGCGCTCAACTGTGAAAACCCCGCCGAGGGCGACGCCTGTGGCGTGTGCGCGAGTTGCGTGGCGATCGCGAAGGGTTCCTCACTCGACGTCATCGAACTCGACGCTGCGTCGAACAATGGCGTCGACGACATTCGAGAGATCATCGCCGGTGCCTGGCACAACACGCCCGGGCGTTGGAAGATTTACATCTTTGACGAAGTGCACCAACTCTCGAAGGCTGCTTCCGCCGCACTCTTAAAGACGCTCGAAGAGCCACCCGGGCACGTGATTTTCGTCCTCGCCACGACCGATCCGCACAAGGTCCTACCCACGATTCGCTCGCGCACCCAGCACCTCGAGTTTCGACTCTTTACGGGCGAGACCCTGAGTTCTCTCTTGCACGAAGTCGAGCACGCCGCGAAACTGAACGTGGACGACGCCACGATTGAAGCCGCCGTGCGGATGGGCAGGGGCTCGGCGCGCGACGCGCTCAGTGCGCTCGACCAGCTGCTCGCCACGGGCTCGCTCGACGAAACCCAACCCTCGTTTGATCCACTCCTCGCGGCCCTCGTCGCGAACGACGCCGTCGAAGCACTGCGCGCACTCGGCCACTTGAGCCACGAGGGTTGGGACCCCGAGCAGCTGAGCGAAAGCTTTGTCGCCGAGGTGCGCCAGATTTTCTTGCTATTGGTGGCACCCGACGTCGCCGACGCCGTCGACGCCGACCGCGCGCGACTGCTCGCGTGGGGCCAACAGTTGGGTCTGGCGCGCAGCGTGCGCGTTATCGAGACCATGGGTAAGGCGATTCGCGACATGAAGAGTGCCTCGGAAAAGCTCGTCACGCTGGAAGTCGCCTTAGTGCGCTTGGTGCGCCCCGAACTCGACGTCACCTACGAGGCGCTCGAAGAGCGCTTGACCAAGCTCGAACGTGCCTCACGCGTGAGCCCCCCGTCGGCCCCACCCGTGAGCGCCCCGCCGTCGCGTCCCATCGGCGCGAGCACGACCCCATCTACGCCATCGACCCAACCCGCGGCTCCCAACCCACCCGCGAGCCCGAGTCCGAGCGCGCCTCGGTCTCGTTCTGACGCGAGTGAACCCTTGCCGGCCGAGCCCGACGCGACGCCCGCGAGTGAGGGTCCCTTGACGCTCGAGGACGTGCGCGAACGATTTGTCCATCGCGTCATCCCGCGTACGTCGCGCGCGGCGCAACTCCTCCTTCGCTCGGCGCGCGTCGAGGCGGTCGCGGGCACCAGGGTCACCATCGCCGTGGGCAGCGAAGAGACCCGGCAAAATACCGAGATGATTGCCCAGGGACTGCGCAGTGCCCTCGAGCACGAGTTCAAGGTCGCCCTCCAACTGGCGTGGATCGTTGACCCCTCACTGGCACTGAGCACCTCAGCACCCGTCACGGCGCGACCATCGCCACGCGCGCCCAGCGTTGACGACGACTTCGTCGTCGACGAGGACAATGCGGGCGTCGTCGTTGACTCGGCCGCTGAGCATCTGTTGACCGAGATGTTCCCCGGCACCGAGGAGATTTCGTGAACTACCCGCCCGCGCTGCAAGCGGTCGTGGATGAACTCGGGCGTTTTCCGGGCGTGGGACCAAAGTCTGCCCAACGCATTGCTTTTTGGTTAATGCGCCAACCCGGCGAGGACGTCGAACGCCTCGCCGGCGCCCTCAGCGAGATGACCACGCGGCTCGCGTTTTGCGAACGCTGCTGCAACGTCGCCGAAACCGGTGGGCTGTGCGCGATCTGTCTCGACGAGCGTCGTGATCAGACCATTATCTGCGTCGTCGAGAATCCCCCCGACGTCGTGGCGGTAGAACGCTCCGGCGCCTTTCGCGGTACGTACCACGTCCTGCACGGAGTGCTCAACCCCTTGGAGGGTGTCACGCCGGACCGACTACGCATTCAAGAACTCATCGCGCGACTGCACGGACCGGTCAAGGAGGTCATCCTCTGTTTTAACTCGAACGTCGAAGGTGATCACACCGCGATGTACCTGGGACGCCTCTTACAAGTACCCGGCCTCGTCGTGTCCCAACCCGCCAGTGGACTGCCGGTCGGCGGGGACGTCGAGTTCGCCGACGACCTCACCCTCGGTCGCGCGCTCGAGGGCCGGCGGATCGTCAGCGACTAGGCGAAGTGGGCGACGCAGAAAGAACCCACGGCGAGGCAGTAGATGCCAAAGGGCGTCAACGTCTTGGTCGTAAACCAGCGCACGAGGTAGCGCACGGAGAGGTACGACGCCACCGCCGCGCACAGTGCGCCCACCAAGGTTTGCGTGCGAATGCCCTGGCCGAGCGGGCCAAAGAGTTCGGGCAGCTTTAAGACGCCCGCGGCGAGAATGACGGGGGTCGCGAGCAGAAACGAAAATCGAGCGGACTCTTCGTGGTCGTAGCGGCCGAGCAGTCCCGCAACCATTGAGGCGCCACTGCGAGAGATGCCGGCGAAGAGCGCGAGGATTTGGGACGAGCCCACGAGCAGCGCCGAGCGAGGTGTCATCGTGGCGAGTCGTTCGTGGCGTACGTGACGGCCCTGACCCTTTCGTAACTGCTCGCCGACGAGCAAGATCACCCCGTTGATGGTGAGAAAAATAGCCGCGGCGAGCGGCTTGGCGAAGAGCACGCGGAACTTCTTTTCGAAGAGTACGCCGACGAGCCCGACGGGAATGCTCGCCACGAACAACAAGGCGAGTAGGCGATAGTGGTCGTTGGTCTCGGGCGCGTTGAGGCGCCACAGCGCCGACGCGCCGCGCACGCGCGCGACGCGAAGTTGACGACCGAGTCCGCCGAGCAGCTCGGCCCACGTACGCCAGTAGTAGACGAGTAGCCCGAGCGCGGTCCCCACGTGCAGCCCGACAATGAAGGCGAGAAAAAACGAGTGACCTTGACTTTGCGCGCGCACGAGGTTGTGCCACCCGAGCAGACTCGGTATGAGTACGGAGTGACCAAGACTCGAGACGGGAAAGAGTTCCGTCACACCCTGTAAGAGACCCATGAGGACGGCTTGCAGATAGGTGAGGGGGTTCAGCACCGCTACAGGCTAAACGGTGGGCCACAATGGAGCGTGCGCTCACTGCTCATTGTTCGCCACGCCAAGGCCACGCCCGCGCTCGTCGGCGCGCTCGACGTGGCGCGTGCGCTTAGTGAACGCGGCGTCGCCCAGTGCGCGCAACTGCGCGCGTGGGCGAATGACCCCCACGAACTCGGACGTTTTGGGCCCGTCGTGGCACTCGTCAGCAGCGCTCGACGAACGCGCGAGACCTTCGAGTTCGCCTTTGGCGATACGCCGCTGGTGCACGAGGCGGTGTTCAGCGAAGCGATCTACAACGGCGTGCGTGACGTATCAGGTGACCAACTTCTGCGCGCGCTCGGTGAACTCGACGACGGCGTCAGGTCGCTGATGGTCGTCGCGCACAACCCCAGCGTGCTCGAGTTGCTCTGGAGGTTTTCTCCGGAGTCGGCGCGTGAGCGATTTCGCACCGGCAGTGCGTACGTCGTAGCGCTCGCGGAGACCACGCGCGTCGAGGCTGGTGTCGGTGAGCTCGTCGCCCACTACGCCCCTGCGTAGCGCGACGTCACTCGTCGCGGTGAGTTAGAGCGAGCGCAGAATTGCGCCGTCGCCTTGGCCACCACCGCCGCAGAGCGCCACGGCCGCCACGCCGCCACCGCGCCGGCGAAGTTCGTAGAGCGCGGTGAGCGCGAGGCGCGTACCCGACATACCCACGGGGTGGCCCAGCGCGATCGCGCCGCCGTTGACGTTGATCTTGTTTTCATCGATACCGAGGTCGTCGGCCGAGGCGAGACCGACGGCCGCGAAGGCCTCGTTGATCTCAAAGAGATCCATGCTCGCGACGTCGAGGTGGGCCTTGGCGGCGGCCTGTTGGATGGCGCGAGAGGGTTGGGTCAGCAGCGAGGCGTCGGGACCGGCGACCTGTCCGTAACTCACGAGTTCACCCAGTGGCGTGAGGCCAAGTTCGGCGCAGCGCTCGGCGGACATGACGATGAGCGCGGCCGCTCCGTCAGAGATCTGCGAGGCGTTGCCCGCGGTAATCGTGCCGTCTTTTTCGAAGGCGCCACGCAGCGCCGCGAGTGACTCAACGGTCGTCTCGCCACGCACTCCTTCGTCGGTGGCGACCTGGAGTGGGTCGCCCTTTCGCTGCGCGACCGACACGGGGACGATCTCGTCACCAAAACGTCCCGACGCGATGGCGGCGGCGGCGAGTTGATGGCTGCGCGCGGAAAATTCGTCTTGGCGCTGGCGGGTAATTTTTCCCGAGTTGTAGCGTTCGGTGGCGAGGCCCATCGCGCAGTGGTCAAAGGCGCACGTGAGTCCGTCGAACATCATCGAGTCGACGACTTTTTGGTCGCCAATGCGATAGCCCGCACGCGCGCCGGGCAGCAGGTAGGGCGCGTTGGT
>NCBD01000207.1 GCA_002255315.1 Actinobacteria bacterium 21-64-8
GTCGATGCCCGCTTGCACCGCGCCCTGGGCGACCTCGGCGACCATGCGCGCGGCGGGGTCTTCGTTATAGCTGACGAGTTCGTGGGGCATGTTGCGCTGAGACTCAAAGATTCGCGTCTTGAGGAAACCCGGGCACAGCGCCGAGACGCCGACGTTCGCTCCGCGCAGGGCGAACTCGTGGTACAGCGACTCCGAGATTCCCACGACCGCGAACTTGCTCGCGCAGTAAGCCCCCATGCCCGGAACCCCACCGAGTCCGGCCAGTGAGCCGGTGTTGACGACGTGTCCTTCGTTCTGCTCTAAAAACAGCGGTACGAACGCGTTGAGTCCGTAGATCACGCCGTCGAGATTGACGTCGAGCACCCAGTCCCAAATTTTGGTGGGCGTGCCGATCGTGGGACCCGCGGCGACGCCCGCGTTGTTAAAGATCACGTGCGCCGCGCCGTACTGGGCGAGGGCCACGTCGCGCAGGTTGATCACGTCGGACTCGCGCGTGACGTCGGTGGGCACGCCGACCACCTCCGCCCCGCTCTCGCGCAACTCGGCGACGGCGGTGGCGAGGGGGCCCTCTTCGATGTCCCCGAGCACGAGCTTCACGCCCGACGAGGCGAACTGGCGCGCGGTCGCGAGACCTATGCCGCTCGCGCCACCCGTGATTACTGCCACCTTGCCCGCGACGTCCACGCCGTTCCCCCTTGTTGTCGTTACACCAGCTTGAGTTCTTGACGATAGACCCGCGCGGGACCTTGTTGCGAAACGCGCTCGGCCAGGTCGTAGAACGCGCGCGCGACGGCGCTGTCGGGGTCAGTGACGATGATCGGCTCGCCGCGGTCGCCCCCTTCGCGCAGCGCGGGCGCCAGGGGAATCTGCGCGAGCAGCGCCACGCCGAGCTCGTGCGCTAACTGCGCGCCCCCACCGGCGCCAAAGAGCTCGTGGCGGGTGCCGTCGGGTGCGTCGAACCAACTCATGTTCTCAATCACCCCACGCAGGGCCAATTTGAGTTTGCGCGCGGCGTAGGCCGAGCGCTGGGCGACGCGTTGGGCGGCCGCCTGGGGCGTCGTTACGACGTACATCTCCACGCGCGGCACGATCTCTGAGAGCGTGAGGGCCACGTCGCCGGTGCCCGGTGGCATGTCGATCAGGAGGTAGTCGGGCTCGTCCCACCAGGCCTCGGTGACGAGTTGTTCGATGGCCTTGTGCAACATGGGACCGCGCCAGATCACGGGCTGGGCGTCGTCGACGAAGTAACCCATCGATAGCGCGCGCACGCCGTGGACGAGCGTCGGGATCACGATGTCACCGAGCACGATGGGGTCACTGGTCGCGCCGAGCATTTTCGGGAGTGAAAATCCGTAGACGTCGGCGTCGAGTACCCCGACGTCGGCACCACGCTGGGCGAGGGCGATGGCGAGATTAACCGTCACCGAGGACTTACCGACGCCGCCTTTGCCCGACGAGATCCCGAGCACGCGGGTCTTTGAAAGTCGATCGAGCACCTTGGGCTGTTCGTCACCGTGATCGTGTTGGCCCACGCCCTTTGGCGCCACCATCGCCGCGCGCAGCGTGTTGCGCAGTTCGAGCCGTTCTTGGTCGTTCATCGTGCGCACCACCACCTCGGCGGTGGGGGCTACCCCGAGCACGTCGTCGCGCAGCGTGTCGAGGT
>NCBD01000081.1 GCA_002255315.1 Actinobacteria bacterium 21-64-8
GGGTGAGTACGCCGCGCTGGCGAAACGTTACGGTCACCGACCCGTGGTCTTGGGTCGTGACGGCTGGTGTAATCCTTTCGGCCACTTCGAGCGCGACGGGTCGAGTCTGCTGCGAGCGTTACTCGCCAGCGCCCTGGGTGACGCACTCGGGGTCGAAGAGCACTTCGTGGTCGATGAGCTCTGGCGAGTGGTGTTGCGCGCGCGACCCGAACGGGTACTGCGCCACTGTTATGAGTACCTAGAGACCGCGTTGAGCGCGTTAGAGAC
The DNA here is from genome assembly GCA_002255315.1 of Actinobacteria bacterium 21-64-8. GTDB lineage: Bacteria > Actinomycetota > Acidimicrobiia > Acidimicrobiales > RAAP-2 > RAAP-2. Next base: position 268 of record NCBD01000081.1, read on the forward strand.
TTCACCTCGTCGCCGCGTGGCGCTCGGGCTGCACCGATTGGTGGAAGGAGACATGAGCGGTCTCTTCGACGGATCCGAAGCGCCGCTGGCACTCGACGGAGACCTCGTCGTCATTGACCTGTCGGCGCAGTGGGCCAGCGCGACGCTGCCCCTGGCCGTGTTGTGCGTGCTCGCCGCGGCCCATCAGGTCTTGGGCCGCGGCGATCGCCTCGGGTACCTGGTGCTTGACGAAGCGTGGTCAATGCTCGGCGACGAGCACGCGGTGACGTGGCTACGGGGTTCGTGGAAGCTCGCTCGCGCGCGAGGCGTCGCGCACGTGTTGGTGTTGCATCGCTTCAGCGACGTCGCCTCTTCGGCCGACGCGGGGAGTGCGCACTTCGAACGAGCCCGCGGGCTACTGCGTGAGAGTGAAACGCACTGGCTGCTGCGTCAACCCCCCGACGAAGCCGGCGACATTGCCACGACCTTGCAACTCAGCGCCCTCGAGGTTCGCTACCTTCACGCACTGCCGCGCGGCAGTGCTCTGGTGCGCTACGGGAGCGCATCGTCGATTGTGCGGCTTCATCCCACCTCGAGTGATCGCGCCCTCATTGACACCGACGCGACGATGCGTCTCGCGTGAAGACGCAACCGCCCCTCGGGGTGCGCTACGTCGGTCCGCTCGCGATGGGGCCCGCGCACTACCTCGACGCGGGTGGATCGCTGTTGATCGTGGGCCCCACGCAGTCGGGCAAGACGTCGTCACTCGTGGTGCCGGCGATCTTGAATTGGCCCGACGCCCTCGTCGTCACGAGCGTGAAGCGCGACGTCGTCGCGACGACCAAGCACTGGCGCACGCGCGTCGGCGCGGTCGCCGTGCTCGAACCGGGCCGCGACGATGGACTCACGTGGAATCCGCTCGAGGGCGTCGAATCCCTGCGCCACGCCACTCGGGTGGCGCGCGACCTCACCGTGCCGGCGGGCGAGCGTGGTGAGGGTGAGTTTTGGAACGCGCTGGCGACGAAGTTAGTCGCCGCGCTCATGATGGTCGCACTCGAGCGCCAGGGCGACATCTTTGACGTCGCGACGTTGGTTGAGCGGCGCCGACTCGACGAGTGGGCCACGAGCTCTGGCGAAGCGGGCGCGATGGTGCGTGGTTTTCTCAACTACGAACCCAAAACGCTCGACGGGGTGCTCACGACCGCTGAAACGATGCTCTACCCCTGGCGATTCGCCCAGCCCCTCGCGCGCGTGCGTGACGTCGTCCACGGCACCAATTCGCTCTACCTCTGCGTCCCACAGGGCGAGCAGCGTCACTACGAAGCACTGTTTCGAGGCGCGCTTCGCATGGTGCTCGAAGAACAGCAGCGCCTCGTGGATCGCGGGCGCGCGCGACGGGTCCTATTCGTCCTTGACGAAGCGGCGACCGTGGCGTCGTTAGATGAACTTGATCAACTCGCGGCCACCGTGAGTGGCTTGGGCGTGACCCTCGTGACGGTGGTCCAGGACTTCGCTCAGCTGCGCGCCCGCTGGGGCGAGCGCGCCGCCACCATCGTGAACAATCACGCCACGCGCGTCGTGTTGGCCGGCTTGGCCGACCCGACGGTGTCGACCTATTTGCCCGAACTCGTCGAGGCGCCCGAGGGTGCGCGCCCCGTGTCACTGCGTCGCGGCGCGCCCGGTACGGCGTTCGTGGTCAGTGGCCGTCGCGCGCCCTTTCGCGTGCGGCTACGCCCGTGGTGGCGTTGGCGGCGCCTGCGTGGACGTGGGACCCGTGTGGCAAAACTACGATTCGCACATGGCCCAAACACCCTCGCCACTGCAAGAGCAGATTCTCGCGATTGACATTGGTGCCACCAACATCAAGTTCTGTCACGTCAACCAACAAGGCGCTCTCTTACGGACCGTGCGACGACGTCCCACGCCCTACCCCTGCTCGCCCGCGCGCCTGGTGGAGTTTCTCGTTGAGCGCATCACCAAGAGTGGCTGTCGACGCGTGGGGGTGGGCTTTCCCGGCGAGTTTCGCGACGGTCAGGTGGTTCGTCCCGGAAACCTCGCGCGCCCCGGCGGGGTGACGACCGACGTCGATCCCGAACTCGAAGGTCGCTGGATTGGCTACCCGCTCCAAGAGGAACTTCGCCACGTCACCAGGCGCGACGTTCGCATCGTCAATGACGCCACGATGGCGGCGCTGGGCTGTTGTGACGGCAACGGCGTCGAAGTCGTTCTCACCCTCGGCACCGGTCTCGGACTCGCGGTCTGTGACGGGGGGGCGTTGCGCAAAGTGCGCGACGTCGGGGCCGAGATTTTTCGCGACGACAAGACGTTCGATCAACTCGTCGGCGAACGTGGTCGAGTCGTGGGTGAAGAACGGTGGAACGGTGTCGTCGTCGAGGTGGTCGAGCGCTTCTCGAGCGAGTTTGGCGCCACCTCCGTGCACCTCGCCGGTGGCAACGCGCGTCGAGTGACGCCCCACCTGTTCGACTCCTTGCCCGTGCGGGTCGTGATTGACGGCAACGAAGCCCCCATGCACGGAGCGGCGCGACTGTTTAGCGACGACTTGACGAACGCGACCACGGTGCGTGTCGCGCCTTAAAGCGCAGCCCGCTATGGCACGGGTCCGTAGTACTCGCTTAAGTACTTTTCGCCTTCGTCGCAGAGAATGCTCACCACCACCGCGTCGGGTCCGAGTTCTTTTTTGAGTCGCCGGGCCGCTACGACGTTGGCGCCGGAACTGGGCCCGACGAGGAGTCCGTGCGCGCGGGCCAGGTGGCGCATCTCGCGAATCGCGTCGTCGCTATGCACCGCGACGACGCGATCAACGAGTGCGCGGTGTCGCGCGTAGATCGCGGGCACGAAACCGTCGGCGATACCTTCAATATGGTGCAAGTTCACGTCGCCACACTGAATCGTGCACGATTCGGCGGGCTCGAGTGCGACGAGCAACACGTCGCGGTTCGCTTCGCGTAGCGCCTGGCCGACCCCGATCAGGGTGCCACCGGTGCCCACGCCCATCACGAAGGCGTCGGGCACTCGCGTGGGGCCGAGCTGGTGCAACAACTCTGGACCGAGCCACGTGCGATTCTCTTCGACGTTCCATTCGGACTCGAACTGGCGCGGCGCAAAGAATCCCGGTCGCGCCGCGTAGGCGGCCACGACGTCGAGCGCCTCGTTGACGTGGAAGTTGCCCACCTGGTGTAGTTCGGCCCCGAAGGCCGTCGTGATCGAGGCGCGTTCGGGACTGAGGCCCTCGGGAGTCACCACGATCATGCGGTAGCCCTTAACTGCGGCGACCATACTCATGGCGTTGCCGGTGTTGCCGCTCGAGGCTTCGACGATCGTGTCGCCGGGCTTGAGCAGTCCTTCGCGTTCGGCGCGCTCGATGATGTAACGAGCCATGCGCGCCTTGATCGAACCCGAGGGATTCAAGTACTCGAGCTTTAACCAGAGGTCCTCGAGTTCGAGCAGCGGCGTGTCGCCAATGGCGTCGAGGACACTCGAGGCGACGCCCGGACTCTTCACGACGCGAGACGCGCGAGTGAGATGGCCCCGTGCGCGAGTACGCCCGCGGCGACCCGGCAGGCGCCGTCGTCCACCGAAAAGTCGGGGCTGTGGTGCGTACCGCTCGTTCCGTCCGCGCGAGCTCCGCCCACAAAGAGGTAGCAGCCCGGGACGCGGCGCCAGAACTCGGCAACGTCGTCACTCGGCGACACGGGCGGCAGACTTAAGACGTTCGCTGCGCCGACTATCGAGCGCGCACTGTCGAGCGCGACCTGGGTGACGTAGGGGTCGTTCTCGACCGCGGGTACGCTCTCGCCAAAACCGAGTTGGTAGGACACGCCAAACGTCGCGGCGAGCTCATCGAGCAGCGCCGTTAAGCGCGCGCGCGTCTCGACGACCTGTTCGGCGGTGAAGGTACGTATCGTTCCGCGCAGCGTCGCCTCGCGGGGCACGACGTTGTTCGCGGTGCCCGCGGCCAGCACGCCCGCCGAGCAGGCACAGTTCGCCCCCTCGTAGCTGAGCGCATCGACGACGTCACCGAGTCGCGGCGCGAGGGCGCTCAGCGCGAGTACCACGTTGCCGTCGGCGCTCGACATGGCGCCGTGACCGCCCTTGCCGCGCAGCGTCACGGTGAAGGCACAGGCTTCGCTCATCATCACGCCCTCGCGCGCCGTGACGAGTCCCACGGGGGCGAGGGAGGTGACGTGAATGCCGAGGGCAAAGTCTGCGGGGTGCTCACGTAAGAGTCCGCCTTCAATCATCGCTCGCGCGCCACCCAAACCTTCCTCGGCGGGCTGAAAGACGAGGGTGTACTCGCCGCACAATTGGTCTCGCCGGCGCGCGAGCAGGTCCGCCACCCCCAGGAGCGCCGCCGTGTGGACGTCGTGCCCGCAGGCGTGCATAACCCCGTCGTGGCGTGAGCGATAGCTCACGTCCACTTCTTCGTGCACCGGGAGCGCGTCGATGTCGGCGCGCAGGAGTATGCGCTTACCCGGCGCCGCGCCACGAAGTTTGGCCACCGCGCCGGTGGGCGTGGGCGAATCAAAGAGTTCCCAGCCGAGGTCCGTGAGCCGTTGAATAATGAGTGCGCTGGTGCGCACCTCTTCGAAGGAGAGTTCGGGGTAGGCGTGCAACTCGTGGCGCAACGCGACCATCTCGTCGTTCACGTCCTCCAGCAGTAGGGGAATTTCCTCGAGTACGGTGTCGGCCATAGTTGCATGGTAGAACCACCTGATAAGGGTGATCTGACCCTGGGCTAGACTGGTGGGCCAGTAAGAACGCGGCTGTAGCTCAGCGGATTAGAGCATCGGTCTACGGAACCGAGGGTCGGGGGTTCGAATCCCTCCAGCCGCACGACATCCTCCACCCTCCTTGAATAGTTAGTCAGTGAGTCGGGTGGGGGACCGGATGTCCGTGAAGCGTCAATTGACGAAGAACCCT
>NCBD01000082.1 GCA_002255315.1 Actinobacteria bacterium 21-64-8
GTGTGCAGCGGCCAGATTGGCGCTTTCACGGCGAAGGCAATGGCGAAGGCGACGAACAACCACACGGATGCCGAATGCGTCAACGGTGTGCTCGCGAGGGCCCCGTAGGCAAAGGTGAGGGCGCCGCCAGTTTGGTGCTGGTGGACGAAGCCCAAGTAGAGCAGGCCCGCGAAGAGAAAGGCCGAGCCGCTAAAGGTGTAGATGAAGAACTTCAGCGCCGCGCGCGAACGCTGCGGGCCACCCCACTGGGAGATGATGAAGTAACACGGCACGAGCGTCAGCTCAAAAAAGATGAAGAACTCGAGCAGGTCGTGCGCGAGAAAACTCCCCATCGTGCACGAAGTCAGCAGCAGCATCCACGTGACGAAACTCGCTTCGCGGCGTCGCTCGCGAGCGCCCGCGAGCGCGACGAAGACCACGAGCGCCGTCAAGACCACCATCAACAACGAAATTCCGTCGAGGGCGACGTCGTAGGCGAGGCCGAAGGGCGCCGACAAGACATGTCTCGTCGAGAAGTCGAAGGTCCCCATGCCCTTCACGTGCGGGTTATAGAGCAGCGCGACGACAATCGCCAACGCCAACTCAACGCCCGACGTGACCAGGGCGACGGCGTAGGCGCGACCACTGCGGCGCGCGAGCAGTGCACCGCCCGCGCCGAGCAGCGGCACGACGAGCAACGCGCTTAACCACCACGACGAGTGCATTTAACCCGCCCTCGCCACGAGAAAGACGACGATTACGGCGGTGCCGAGCACCATCGCGAGGGCGTAGTGACGCGCGAAACCCGACTGCACCTTTTGTAGGCCCACGGCGCTGCGACGAACTGATCCCGCGACACCCGCCACCGCGCCGTCGAGCACTTTGGGTTCGATGACGTCGTCGCTGTAGCGCGCCGCGTGCGCGAGTGGGCGACCAATCACTAAGTCGTAGGCGTCGTCCCAGTGCCAGACCTTTTCAAAGAACGTTGACTCGTAGCGATCAGAACTCACCCGGTCGCGCCAGATCGTAAAGGCGGCCGCCAACCCGATCATCGCGGCGGCGACGTCGACAATCCCGAGACCCCACTGAGTGGACGTAGAGAGCGCGGGCACGGGAGCGACGTAACCAAAGGTGGGCGCGAGAAAGGTGGCGAGCGAGCGGCCGTGGATCCAGGGCAAATCCAACAGACCCCCGAGGGCCGACAGCACGGCCAAGACGACGAGCGGCGTCGTCATTGACCAGGGTGATTCGTGCGGGTCGTGTCCGTGGGTGACTTCGCGAAAGCGCTCATTGCCGCGAAAGGTCAAGACGAAGAGTCGACTCATGTAGTACGCGGTCAAGATCGCCGTGACGAGTCCGAGCAACCAGAGGATCTTGTCGTGACTGTAGGCGTTGGTTAAGACGTCGCCCTTCGCCCAGAATCCCGCGAAGGGTGGTACGCCCGAAATGGCGAGCCAACCGACGAGAAAGGTCGGGAAGGTGAGGGGCAAGAAGCGCTGCAGCGCACCCATCTTTCGAAGGTCCTGCTCACCGTTGAGTGAGTGGATCACTGAGCCCGAACCCAAGAACAACAGGGCCTTAAAGAAGGCGTGCGCGACCATCAAAAAGATCGCCGCGCCGTACGCGCCCACGCCCACCGCAAGGACCATGTAGCCAATCTGGGAGACCGTCGAAAAGGCCAGCACCTTCTTGATGTCCTTCTGTGACGTGGCGATAGTGGCGGCGACGAAGGCGGTGACCCCGCCGATGATGGCGATGGTGAGTCGACCGCTCGACGAGAGCGCGAGCACCGGGGACATGCGCACGAGCAAGTAGACGCCCGCCGTCACCATGGTCGCGGCGTGAATGAGCGCCGACACCGGCGTCGGGCCCTCCATCGCGTCGGGAAGCCAGTTAAAGAGTGGAATCTGAGCGCTCTTACCGGTCGCGCCGAGTAGCAACGCCAGCACGATGACCGTCGCGGTCGAGCCCGAGAGCGCACCGACGCGGTGAAACACGTCGAGGTAGTTCAACGTGTGCAGGTGATTAAAGAGCAAGAACATCGCGTAGAGCAGTCCCAGGTCGCCCACGCGGTTATAGAGGAACGCCTTCTTGCCGGCCGACGCGGCGCTGTCGCGGTCGAAGTAGTAGCCCACCAACCAGTAGGAACAGACCCCCACGCCCTCCCAGCCCACGAAGGTGAGGACCAAATTATTCGCCAGCACCAAGGTGAGCATGGAAAAGACGAACAAGTTCAAGTAGAGAAAGAACTTGCGGTAGTCACGTTCTGCGTGCATGTAGCCCATGGAGTACAGATGAATCAGTGCCGAAATACCCGTGACGAAGAGACACATGGTGATTGATAACGGATCGACCAAGAGCGCCACCGACACGTGCAGCGAACCGACGTTGAACCACGTAAAGAGATGCACCGTCACTTCGCGCGAGGCGTGGTGAATGAGGACGAAAAAGGCCGCGACCGACAGGACGAAGCTCGCGGCGACCACGCCAGTGGCTACGACGCCCACGGCGCGCTCGGACTGAGAGCGCCCCGCGCACAGGACGTACACGTAACCCGCGAGAGGTAACAACACGATGAGTGTCGCGAGCGTCGCCATCAGCCGTGCAGCTCCGACAACTCATCCACCGAGGTCGACGAGCGTCGACGAAAGACCGCTACCACGATGCCCAGCCCCACCGTCACCTCCGCGGCCGCGACGACCATGACAAAAAAGACGCTGGCCTGGCCGGCCACGTCACCGAGCGTGCGCGAAAAACTCACGAAGGTGAGGTTCACGGCGTTGAGCATGAGTTCAATGCACATGAACATGACGAGCGCGCTGCGGCGCGTCAGCAGCCCGTAGGCGCCAATGCCAAAAAGCAAAGCCGCGACGACCAGGTACCACGCGACGGGCACGTTCACGAACCCACCCCCACTTCGTGTTCGTCGTTGACTTCGTCGGCGCGTCGCTCGCGACGCGCGAGCAAGACCGCGCCGACGACCGCAATAATCAAGAGCACCGCCGTTGCTTCAAAGGCGAAGAGGTACGTCGTAAAGACGGCCGTGCCGAGTTGGCGCACGTTGCCCTGACCGGTCGCGAGCGGGGCACCGCCGTTGGCGACACCGGTCGCTCCTGTGACCCAATGCGAGCGAGCCATCAAGGTAATGAGGCCACCGACCGTAATGAGTACTCCCGCCAGCGCGAAGGGTCGCTGGCCGACGAGCGGATCGACGCGCACGCCTTCACGACGATCAACGCCGAGAAACATGATGACGAAGAGAAAGAGCACGACAATCGCCCCGGCGTAGACGATGATTTGGGCCGCGGCCAAGAAATCCGCGGACTGCGCGACGAAGGCAACCGCCACGCCAAAGAGCGTCACGATCAAGGAGACCGCCGCGTGAACCGGGTTCTTCACCACGATCACGCTGATCGCCCCGACCAAGATCAACAGCGACGACGTGACAAAGACGAGCACGCCCGCCGTCGTGTAGGTCGCGGCGATCACAGTTTGTCCCGCAGTCGTTTCGGCAACTTCGCTTTCATCTCATTGACGCGTCCGCTCAGTCCACGAAGGTCGCTGGGCACGTCGTCGGGTTGGAGGTGCTTGGCGAACGCTCGTCGAAGGGGCTTTGACCCCGTGGCCTCGTCGTTGCGACCCTCGTTCTGACCAGCCTCGGCGGCGCGGGTCCCCGCGCCCAAATCGGCCGTCCACTGAATGACGCCTTCGTAGGCGGCTTCACCCGACGGTGAGGTGGCGCGCATCCAGCCACCAGTCATCGCCGCTTCGCCCTCGCGCCAATCCTCCCAGGGCAGTCGCTTGGGGAAACCTTGGTCGTCGACGACGAGTTCGGCCTTGGTGTAGATCGCGTCGGCACGATTGGTAAAGGAGAACTCGAACATCTTGGATTCGGTGATCGCTTGGGTGGGGCAGGCCTCCACGCACAGGTCACAGTGAATGCAACGCAAGTAGTTGATCTCGTAGACGTAGCCGTAGCGCTCACCGGGACTGACGGGGTGATTGGGTGGGTTGTCGAGACCGCGCACGTAGATGCAGTTGGCCGGACAGACCCCGGCACAGAGTTCACAACCGATGCACTTTTCCATGCCGTCTTCGTAGCGATTGAGGACGTGGCGACCGTGTTGACGGGGCTGCTTGGGACGCTTGGCTTGGGGGTAACTCACCGTCACGCGAGGACGCGTGAGGTGCTGCAAGGTCAACTTGAAGCCGCCGAAGAAATTCAGTGACTTGGCCACTACGCCTCCGGTCCGTCGGTCATTTTGCGCAGCACCTCTTCGGGCAGTGGTCGTCGACCCACGGGCGAGAGCACCGTGTCGGGTCCGACCTCACGGTGATGTCCTAGTTCAAAAGCCCGCGCGAGTACCACCGAGGCCACGAGCACGAGCGCCGCCATGATAAGGCCCCAGGCGGGCGCGACCAAAAAGCCTGCGACGATCAGCATCCAACCAAGACTCAAAGGAATGAGTCGCTTCCAGCCCAGGTCCATCACCTGGTCGTAGCGAAAGCGTGGCAGGGCCGCGCGGAACCACACGTAGGTAAAGGCGAACGCGGTCGTTTTGGCGAGGAACCACAGAATCGGAAAGACCCACTTCAAGTGCGGCACCGGAGGTATCCAGCCGGCCGGCCCCCCAAAGAAGAGGGTGACGATGATGGCCGACATCGTGATCGTGTTCATAAATTCGGCCAAGTAAAACAGTGCGAAGCGCAGTGACGAATACTCGGTCGCGAAGCCGCCGACGAGTTCGCTGTCGGCCTCGACGACGTCAAAGGGTGGTCGACCGAGTTCGGCGGTGATGGCAATTAAAAAGACCGCGAAGGGCACAAAGCCCAGACGGATGAGGTTCCAGTGCCAGATGCCGTGCGCTTGGGAAGTGACGATGTCGTGGGTCGTCAACGAGCCCGTCACGAGAATGACGGTCACGATAGTCATGCCCAGCGCGGCCTCGTAGCTGATCATCTGGGCACTCGCGCGCACCGACGAGATCAAGGGGTACTTCGATCCCGACGCCCAACCCGCGAGCATGACGCCGTAGACCGATATGCCCGACATCGCGAGCATGATCAAGATGCCCATGGGGGGGTTGGCAATCTGCAGCATCACTCGGTGCCCGGCGATGGTGAGCGTGCCACCGAGGGGGACAATCGAGAAGGTGATGAGTGCGGGCACCAAGGATAAATAGGGCGCGAGTTTGAAGATGAA
>NCBD01000208.1 GCA_002255315.1 Actinobacteria bacterium 21-64-8
AGCGACATAAGCGAATCCAAGTCCGAGCGCCTTCAGCGTGCAAAGATGTTGTCCACACGGATTCACGATCGACACTCCGCGGCCTCGATTGACGAGATCACGGAGTTGCAGGATCTGGTATCACCAGAGCAGTTCGCCGCCTTGATGACGGCGGAGGACTAAGAGAAACCTGAGGAGGTTTGTGACTAAAGGATGGGTAAGCACTGGTCAGTCAGCGGAGACGCCGTTCACGGCGGACCTCGCTGACCGGCTCAAGAGCGCCGAACCGCGAGGAGCCAGTCGAGCCCGTCTGAGTGGCATCCGTGCGTCGGTGGAGTCAGGGCGATTCGGCTCGGGCAAGAAGGGCGCGCGGAACTTCCGCGACTCGCTCCTGCCCGCAATGGTCAAGGGTGCGGGGCTCATGAGCCCGGTTGGCAGCCCGCTGGCCGTTCGCAACGAGACGACCGACCGTCGCGAGATCGACCGCATGGCCGACTTCTCCGCCGAGACGCTAAAGGCCGTGACCCGTCGCGGCCTCGGCGACCCGCGGAAGGCGACGAAGGGATTCTCGGGACCGCTTCGCGCGGCGATCAACGCGCTGAATATGTTCTCGCCGCAGGCCGTGGCGGGGCAGTTGAACGCGGCGCAGTGGAGCAAGGAGATCGGCGGGGCGATCGGGAAGTCATTCTCGCTCAGCTCCCCGCTGTCGAGCGGGTTCGTCCCCTTCGACCTGATCCCGTTCGTGCGGACGATCTACCCGGTCTACACGCCGCTGCGCAACAAGATCCCGCGCGTCCCCGGCCAGGGCGAGTTCCACCGTGGCAAGATCCTCTCAAGCATTACGGGGTCCCTACCGGGCAACCTCGGGTCGCTCCAGGACGACTCCACGACGGAGTTCTTCGGCGGTTCGGGCTTCTCCGAGTGGCCGAACCCGCTGCCGGCGTCGGGCTCGCAGAGCGCCTACGACATCATCATCCCCTACAAGTTCTACGCACTCACCGAGTCCACGTCGTGGCTCGCGCAGTTCGCGGGGCAGGGGTTCGATGACCTGTACGGGCTGAGCTCGCTCGTCCTGTTGCAGGAGTTCATGCTGCTTGAGGAGCACGACATTCTCGCCTCGACGAGCCAGGCGCTCACCACGCCGGCGGCGCCGACGTTGGCCGCGCGCACGGCGGGATCGAACGAGATTGCCCTCTCGGGCGTGACGACCGACGTCTACGTCAAGGTCACCGCGATCAACTACTGGGGTCAGACCGCCGCATCGGCGGACGCCACGGTAGCGTGGTCCGCCGGCGACGTGGTCGACGTTACGATCGCCCCGGTACCGGGCGCGCTCGCCTACGTGCTGTACGTCTCGACGGGTGCCTCGCCGGGCACGTTCTACCAGTTCGAGTACAACACGAACGGCGGCGTGGTCGGCGGCGTGAAGTTCACCCTCCAGGGTGCGCTCCCGACGACGGGCAACACCGCGCCGGCGACGGACTCGGGCACCTCGGCGGCCAGCCGCTCCGAGAGCCTGATCTCGGTGCTGTCGGGCCAGGCGTACAACGGAGGCGCGGGTCCGTACCCGAGCGCTCCCGCGGGCTACTACAACAACGCCGAGGGCAAGCGCCTCACGGTGGACCTGGTCCAGAACGCCCTGCTCGAGATGTTCAACGGGGCCACGGGCTACTTC
>NCBD01000209.1 GCA_002255315.1 Actinobacteria bacterium 21-64-8
CCGCAAGCTGCTCGACCAGGGCCAGGCCGGCGACAACCTCGGCGCCCTGTTGCGCGGTACGAAGAAGGAGGACGTCGAGCGCGGCCAGGTGCTCTGCAAGCCCGGCTCGATCACGCCCCACACCGTCTTCGAGGCCTCGGTCTACGTCTTGACCAAGGAGGAGGGTGGCCGTCACAAGCCGTTCTTCGCGAACTACCGTCCGCAGTTCTACTTCCGCACCACGGACGTGACCGGCACCATCGAGCTGCCCGCGGGCACCGAGATGGTCATGCCCGGTGACAACACCGAGATGGTCGTGACCCTCGGCAAGCCGATCGCCATGGAAGAGGGCCTGACCTTCTCCATCCGCGAGGGTGGCCGTACCGTGGGTTCGGGCCGCGTCACGAAGATCGTGAAGTAGTCGTGGCCGACAACCGTCAAATGATCCGGATCCGGCTGAAGGCCTTCGACCACGGAGTCCTCGACCAGTCCACGGCGAAGATCGTCCAGACGGTCGAACGGACCAACGCCCGCGTCCAGGGACCGGTGCCGCTGCCGACCGAGACCCACCGCTACACGGTGGTTCGCGGTCCCCACAAGCACAAGGACAGCCGCGAGCACTTCGAGATGCGGGTGCACAAGCGCCTGCTCGACATCGTGGACCACACCGCCAAGACGGTCGACTCGCTCCAGCGACTCGACCTGCCGGCCGGCGTGGACATCGAGATCAAGATTCGTCAAGGTTGACCCGTCGACCCCGTCGGCGCCTTTGCGCCGGCGGGGTCCGATGGTGTACGGTGGGTAGCCCGCCTTTCGGGGTGGGAAAAGTGATGTGTTCAGTTGCCTCCTCGGAGGGACGCTGAACCGAACCAGTCGAGCGCTCCGTTCGGGTTTATCACCTGAACGGAGCGTCTGTGTGTCGGGAACCGACGCTCAGAACAGCAGAGAGAGGCAAACGTGGCGACCAAAGCGATCGTCGGCGAGAAGGTGGGCATGACCCAGATCTGGGATGACCAGAACCGGGCCGTTCCCGTCACGGTGGTACGGGTGAGCCCGGCCCGCGTCGTCCAGGTGAAGACCCCCGAGAAGGAGGGCTACAGCGCCGTCCAGGTGACCTGGGGCACACGTCGGGTGAGCACCTTGACCAAGCCCGAGCTCGGACACTTCGAGAAGGCCGGCGTCGCGCCGGGCACCAAGCTCGTCGAGCTGCGTCTCGACGACGTCACGGGGTACGTGGTTGGCCAGGAGATCCTCGCGAGCACCTTCGAGAAGGGCGAGAAGATCGACGCGACCGCCGTCGCCAAGGGCAAGGGCTTCGCCGGTGGCATGAAGCGCCACAACTTCAAGGGCCAGGGCGGCGCGCACGGTAACCACAAGCACCACCGCGCGCCCGGTTCCATCGGGGCCTGCTCGACGCCGGGCCGTGTCTTCAAGGGCACGCGCATGGCCGGTCGGATGGGTGGCGGTCAGGTCACGACGACCAACCTCGAGGTGGTCGGCGTGGACGTCGACCGGCACCTCGTGCTCGTCAAGGGTGCCGTTCCAGGCCCGCGTGGCGGGGTCGTGGTGCTGCGCACCTCGGTGAAGAACCCGATGAAGGCCGGAGGTCTGCGATGAGCGACGTCTTTACCCTGCGCGGACCCGTCAAGAAGAACCGGTCCGAACCCGTC
>NCBD01000083.1 GCA_002255315.1 Actinobacteria bacterium 21-64-8
TTTGACGTCGTTGACACGGGAGGGTGGCTCGAAGTCGGCGACGACCTCGAAAACAAAGTCTCCTCACAGGCCGAGGCCGCCCTCCAGAGTGCCGATCTCGTCTTGTTAGTCGTTGACGCGTCGACGGGAATCGTCGACGAAGACACGCACGCTGCGCGTTGGGCGCTACGCAGTGGACGCCCGGTCATACTCGTCGTCAACAAAGTGGACGACGAGCGCCACGAGTACGCCAGTTGGGAGTTTCTCAGACTCGGCGCGGGCGATCCCGTCATGATTAGTGCACTGCACGGCCGCGGCGCCGGCGATCTCCTCGATCGCGTCGTCGATGACCTGTCCGCTCAACTTGCGCCGCCCGAAGCGGGACTGGATGACCCTGACGAAGGATCACTACGGGTGGCGCTGATCGGTCGACCCAACGTCGGCAAATCAACGCTCTTTAACTGCCTGATTGGCGAGGAGCGTTCGGTCGTGCATGATATGCCCGGCACGACGCGAGACGCGATTGACACCGTGGTCGATACCCCCACTGGTCGCATTCGCTTTATTGACACCGCCGGTATGCGTCGTAGGGCCAAAACTGAAGCGGGGCTCGAGACCTACGCGGTCCTACGCAGCCTCGACGCCCTGGATCGCGCCGACATTGCGGTATTGGTTATTGACGCGACTGTCGGCGCCACTGGTCAAGACCAGCGCCTGGCCGAGCGAATTTCGGCCGCGGGTTGCCCCGCCGTCGTGGTGCTGAACAAATGGGAACTCGTGCCCACCGAGGAGCGTGACCACGTACTCGCCACGGTCGGCGAGCGGCTGGCCTTCTTAGGTGACGCCCCGGTCCTTAAGACCACGGCACTGTCAGGCAAAGGGGTGCACAAGCTTTGGCCAGCCCTCACGGACATGGCCGACGACTACGCCAAACGCGTACCGACGGGTGTGTTGAACCGGGCCGTGCGCGATCTCCAGCTCAAACACCCCGCTCCCGCGGGAAAGATTCGCTACGCCGTTCAAGGCGCCACGGAGCCACCGACCTTCACCTTGTTCATCTCGGGCAAACTGGATCAGACCTACCTGCGTTACGTCGAACGTTCGCTGCGCGAACGTTTTGAACTGGGCTCCACTCCCATTCGAGTACGGGTGCGCGTCGAATAGTGGCGTGGTGCGAGAACTGTGACCGCCCCGTCGATGGTGAGGTCTGCACTATTTGCGGCGAGGAAGTAACCGTCACCGAGCGCGAGCCCATCCCCTGGACGTGGCGCTTTTTCATCGTCGCCACCATTATCTATCTCATCTGGCGTATCTATCAATTAGTTTCGTGGTTGAGCCACTAGGAGAGCGAATGGCTATTTACGCTTTAGGTGATAGAACCCCCACCATCGACCCCACGGCCTTCGTGCACCCCGACGCCGTCATCATTGGTGACGTGCGCATCGGCGCCGAGTCGACCGTGTGGCCATCGGCGGTGCTGCGTGGTGACTACGGCACAATCATCGTCGGCGAACGGACCTCTATCCAAGACGGCACCGTCGTGCACGCCGTCGCCGAGTTTCCCACCGTCGTGGGTAACGACTGCGTGATTGGACACCTCGCGCACCTCGAAGGATGCACCATCCACGATGGCGCGCTCGTAGGTAGCGGATCGATTGTCCTACACCACGCGCACGTCCACACGGGGGCGACTGTGGCGGCCGGGGCCGTCGTGCGCAATCGCATGGTTGTCCCCGAAGACGCGCTCGCGGTGGGCGTGCCCGCCGTGATCAAAGAGGGGGCAAGTGACCGCAGCGCCATCGCCCACGGTGCGGCGCTCTACGTTGCCAATGGGCAGCGCTACGCGCGCGAACTCAAAACTCTTTAAGCGTTCGAGACTTCAACGAGGCGCTCCAGGGCGAGCTGCGCCCTTCCTTCTGTGATGCTGGCCTGGGCGAGTGTGAATCCTTCTGCCAATGTTGTCGCGCGCCCCGCCACGCGCAACGCCAATGCCGCGTTCGCGCACACGACGTTGAAGACAGGTCCCGAACTACCCGATAAAACTGCGCGCACCACGCGAACGTTTTCGCTGACGTCGCCGCCTCGAATGCTCGCCGCGTCGTGGAACAGGGCCAACTCCTTGCCCGCGTCCACAAACTCAGTCGTTCGGCCAGCCGGGGTGATGATTTCGAGTTGTGATGGCGCGCCCAAAGAAAGTTCGTCGAGGCCATCTTCACCGTGCACCAAAATCGCGTAGTCCGTTCCTCGAGTCATAAGAACCTGGGCCATGGCGTCGAGCAGGTGCGACTGGGCCACGCCGATAAGCGTTCGTCGCACGAGGGCGGGATTCGCGAGCGGACCCAAGACGTTGAAAATGGTGCGAAACCCTAACGTGCGTCGAATCGGACCCAAGTAACCCAACGCTGGGTTGAAGGCCGGCGCGTAACAAAACCCGATGCCCGCCTCATCCACACACGCGCGCACCGTGGCGGCGTTGACGTCGAGGCGAACCCCGAGCGCCTCAAGGACGTCAGCCGAACCCACCGACGATGACGCCGCGCGATTACCGTGCTTGGCAACGCGAACGCCACAACCTGCGACGACCAAACTCGCCATGGTCGAGATGTTGACAGTGTGCAGTTGGTCCCCACCCGTACCGACCACGTCAATGACGTCGTCACCAATGGAAAATGTCGACGCGGCGTCGATCATCGCGTCAATAAATCCGGTCATTTCCGCGGCCGTTTCGCCTTTGGCCGTCAGTGCCGTCAGGAAACTCGCAATATGCGTGTCGGCGACGGCGCCGGTGAGCATGAGCGCGAGCACCTCGCGCGCCTCGTCTCGCTCAAGGTCGGTACCGCGTACTAGTGGGTTCAAGACCTGTGACGCGAAAGTTTCGACACTGAGGGGTGGTTCGTCCAACGGCATAGCGACACGATACTCGTGAGTGATTTTCCTCAACGCGAGTACGCTGAGTGAGTGACGACGACGTACCTCGACAACATCGTGGCTCGGCATCGTACGCGTGCGTCGCGCGATCAACGAAACTGGCGCGCGCGACTGGAAACGGCCGTTACCTCACACCGTCCCTCGTTTCGCGACGCCCTCACGCGCACTCCCGGGGCGCCCTTGAGCGTGATTGCTGAACTCAAACGCCGTTCGCCGTCGAAGGGCTGGCTCGCCCCGGACCTCGACGTGGCCACAATGGCGTCGTGTTACGTGCGATCGGGAGCGCGCGCGGTGTCGGTCTTGACGGACCACGAGTTCTTCGCCGGCAGTCTCGACGACTTAGTCGTGGTCGCCGCGCAAGTCGACGCGCCCTTGTTGCGCAAGGACTTCACGGTCAGTGAAAACGACGTCCTGGACGCGTGCGATGCCGGTGCGAGTGCCATTCTTCTCATAGTCGCCGCGCTATCTGATCAAGAACTTCAAGGCTTTCTCCACCTCGCCCACCAACTCGACCTCGACGCACTCGTAGAGGTTCACGACCACCTCGAAGCCGCCCGTGCGCTCGACGCCGGTGCTGTACTCGTGGGCGTCAATCAACGTGACTTACGCAGCTTTGAGGTCGACGCGCACCACGCGGCACTCGTCGTCGAAAGCGTTCGTCGTGACGGCGTGGTCACGGTGTGCGAGTCGGCCATTACGGGCCTCGACGACGTCCAGCGCGCCGCCGACGCGGGTTACGACGCAGTTCTCGTGGGTGAAGCATTCGTCACCGCCGCTGAGCCCGCCCTCGCCGTCGCCGCCTTCAGTGCCGTGCGGCCCTCGACATGAACGCCGATTTGTTACGACGCCCCTTTATCAAAATCTGTGGCGTAACGACACTCGACGACACTCGACACGTAATTGACGCAGGTGCGAGTGCGATCGGCCTCAACTTCGCCACATCACCTCGAGCCGTCTCACCGGCGACGGCCGCACGCATCGCCACCGAAGCCCGCGGGCAGATCACGCGAGTAGCCGTTTTTCGAGACCGCAGTGACGAGGAAATTCAAGCCGTACTCGAGCTCGTGGACGTTGACGCGGTGCAGCTCCACGACACGCTGAGCAGTGAGCTCGTTCGCCTGGTGCGCGCTCGCGGACTCATCGTAATTAAGGCCCTCGTCGTTACGAGCGATGAATATTCGACCTTTGACGAGCGCGCCGTCGACGCGGTGCTCCTCGACGGCCCTCGCGCGGGTTCGGGCGAAACCTACGACTGGCAAGCCCTGCGCACGCGATCGTTTAAGGTGCCCGTGATCGGCGCCGGGGGACTTCGTGAGGAGAACGTGTGCGCCTTCATTGATCAGATTCGACCGTGGGGCGTCGACACCGCAAGTGGCGTGGAACGAAGTCCCGGACGTAAAGACGCGCAGCGAGTGACTAACTTCGTGGCCAACGCTCGTCGAGCGTTTGAGAGGCTAGGGGAGTAGTCATGGAATCAGTCGGTCCTTTCATGAGACGCCCCGACGCGACCGGGCGATTTGGCGATTTCGGTGGTCGCTTCGTACCCGAAGCGCTGATGCCCGCCTGCCTCGAACTCGAACTGGCCTTTAGCGAAGCGTGGGCCGACGAGGAGTTCGTCGGCGAGTTCCACGGCGTGCTCGAAAGCTTTGGGGGCCGTCCGACGCCCGTGACTGAGTTAACGCGTCTCTCGGAACATCTCGGACTGCGAATCTTCGCGAAACGCGAAGATCTCGCGCACACTGGTTCGCACAAGATCAATAACGTCATTGGTCAGACCCTGTTGACCAAACGCATGGGCAAGCCCCGCGTCATCGCCGAAACGGGGGCGGGCCAGCACGGCGTCGCGACGGCCACCGCCGCCGCGCGACTTGGACTTGAGTGCACCATTTATATGGGTGAAGTCGATACTCATCGCCAGGCACTCAACGTGTTTCGCATGGAACTTCTCGGAGCGACCGTCGTACCCGTCACTTCCGGGTCCAAGACGCTCAAAGACGCCGTCAACGAGGCGATGCGCGAGTGGGTGACCTGCGTCAGCGACACGCATTACTGCCTCGGTTCCGTGATGGGCCCCCACCCATTCCCCTGGATGGTGCGCGAGTTCCAAAGCATTATTGGACGAGAGGCGACCGAACAACTCCACGCGCTGGGCGTAGCGGAACCCGACCTCGTCGTTGCCTGCGTCGGCGGCGGGTCGAATGCTGCCGGCATTCGGCGTTGAAGCCGCCGGTGGCTCTGCGATTAGGACCGGATCACCGGGAGTGCTGCACGGAATGCGTTCCATGCTGTTGCAAGACGAATTTGGTCAAATCGAAGAAGCGCATTCGATTTCGGCGGGACTCGACTATCCCGGTATCGGACCCGAACACGCGTACCTAGCTCACGCACAACGTGCGCAGTATGAATCAGCCACCGACGACGAAGTCATTCCTGCGTTGCAACTCTTAAGCGAACTCGAAGGCATCGTTCCCGCGCTCGAAACGGCGCACGCCATCGCGTGGCTCGTTCGCGAAGCGCGCGTCTCGATTGCGCCGGGTTCGACGGTGTTAGTGAACCTTTCGGGACGGGGTGACAAGGACGTCGCGCAAGTTCGCGAGATACTGCGAGGAGCGAAGTGACGTCACTGGAAACCTCGCTGCGGAGCCTCCGCGACGGCGGACGCAAGGCTTTTGTGCCATATTTCATGGCCGGTGCTTCAAAGGACTGGCTCCGTCACGTCGAAGCAGCCGCGCACGCCGGCGCCGACGCCATCGAGATTGGTCTGCCCTTTTCGGATCCAATGATTGACGGCGTCGTCATCCAAGAGGCTGCGCTGCGTTCGCTGGAGCGAGGCACGTCAATTGACAGCGTGGTGAGCGAACTCGACGACCTCGAAGTTGACGTGCCCTTGATCGCGATGACTTATTACAACGTCGTGCTCCACGGCGGCCTCGAGCGAAGCGCCTCGCTCTTGCGCGGCGCTCGCGTGAGTGGCGTGATCATTCCCGACTTGCCACTCGAAGAAGCGCTCGAGTGGGAAGGTGCCTGCGCCCAACACGACCTCGCGACGATCTTCTTAGTAGCGCCGTCGACACCACCGACCCGACTCGAGATGATTGCCCAGCGCACGAAAGGTTTCTGTTACGCACAGGGTCGAATGGCCGTGACCGGAACCCCGGGCGCGCGTAGCGAAGGGGGCGCGATCGCGACCGCGGTGCGCGCCGTGACTGACGTGCCGGTCTATGTAGGCATCGGCATCTCGACTCCCGCCCAAGCGAGCGACGCGGCGTCCCAGGCTGACGGCGCCATCGTCGGCACCGCGATGGTGGAATTACTCCTTCGGGGGGCGTCGGTTGGTGACGTCGAGTCGTTCGTGGCCTCATTTCGCCACGCGCTCGACCACGCACCAGCGACTGATTTCGCCTGACCGAGCCCATGCCCCCACAGAAAAGGGCGCCATGAGGACACTTACCCGTAAGTAACGTCGTCAATTTTCCTACAACCACGGACGTTGATCTGCGACAATCCACCAAATTAGCGTTTCGCTGGTGTTAAATCTCTCTTGAGGCGCCATCGCGGCGACTCGAGGTATTCCATTTTGGGGGGAATTAGATGTCCGAACAGAGAATCGCGGATCCAGGACCCTTGGGTCTCGCTGGTTTCGCCATGACAACGTTCTGCCTGAGTAGTGCGAACGCCAATATTTGGCACGGGGGCGGCGTCGCTGCGGCGTTGGCTTTAGCCATGTTCTACGGCGGACTCGTGCAGCTCCTGGCTGGCATGTGGGAGTTCATCCGGAAGAACACTTTCGGTGCGGTGGCCTTTAGCTCGTATGGTGCCTTTTGGCTAGCGTTTTACGCCATCGTGAAATTCAACCTTGGAGTGGGTACTGACACCGTCGGTATCTTCTTGCTGCGCTCGCCGCCTGGTACGCCTCGGCGGCCGGGGTGATAAACGAAACTCACGGGAAAGTGATCCTGCCCACTGGCCCGCGCGGCTAACGTAGTGGTCACTGGTGGCTTGCCACCGGACCCAACCGCCAACAGCGCCCGACCGCAAGGTTCGGGCGCTGTTGGCATTTTCGAGTCGTCTCGCAGTACTGTCGTGAAAACGTCGCCTTGCGACACGAGAGAGTTCACACCTCGTCAGAGGTGTTTAAGAGCGGGGGAAGATCAATGACCGAAGCACGACTTGAGGCATGGTTAGACGAAACGCGCAGTTTTGCACCAAGTGCCGACTTTGCGAAGCACGCGAACGCGCAGCCATCTATTTACGACGAGGCGAGCAAAGATCCCGTTGCCTGGTGGCGTACACAAGCAGATCGACTGAGCTGGTCAACGAGTCCGACGAAGACCCTCGAGTGGGATTTGCCCTTCGCGAAGTGGTTCTCTGACGGCACGTTGAACGCGTCATACAACTGCGTTGATCGCCACGTTGAAGCCGGTAGGGGTGACAAGGTTGCCTACCACTGGGTCGGCGACGCCGAAGGTGAGACGCGCACCATTACCTACGCTCAACTCCAAAAGTTCGTCGCGCAGGCCGCGAACGCGCTCAGCGAGCTCGGCGTGCAATCAGGTGATCGCGTCGCGGTCTACATGCCCATGATTCCCGAAGCGGTGATCACCATGCTCGCAATCGTGCGACTCGGAGCAATGCACTCGGTCGTCTTCGGTGGGTTTTCAGCCGACGCACTGTCGAGTCGCATCTTGGACTCGGACTGCCAATACGTCGTCACCGCCGATGGAGCCTTTCGCCGCGGTGCGCCCAGTCCCCTAAAGCCCGCCGTCGACGAAGCACTCCAGAGCTGTCCCGGCGTGAAAGCCGTCCTCGTCGTTCGACGCACCGGCGGCGACGTCACTTGGGTGGAAGGACGAGACCACTGGTGGCACGACATCGTCGACCGCCAAGCCGACACGCACACGTGCGAGTCATTCCCCGCGGAGCACAAGATGTTCATCATGTACACCTCGGGCACCACGGCCAAGCCCAAAGGTATTTTTCACACGACGGGTGGCTACCTCACCCAAGTGGCGACGACCTACAACTTGGTCTTTGACGTCAAGGCCGACTCGGACATTCTCTGGACCGCAGCGGACATTGGCTGGATTACCGGTCACAGTTATATCGTCTATGGACCACTCATTAACGGAGTCACGCAGGTCATGTACGAGGGCCTGCCCGATTCGGGTGGGCGCGACCGATGGTGGAAAATTATCGCCCAGAACAAGGTCACCACGCTCTACACCGCACCGACGACAATCCGCACCTTGATGAAGTGGGGTCACGAACTACCCGGCGCGCACGACCTCAGCAGCTTGCGACTGCTCGGATCAGTAGGTGAACCCATCAATCCCGAAGCGTGGATGTGGTACCGACAGTACGTGGGGGGCAATCGCTGCCCCATTGTCGATACGTGGTGGCAGACCGAAACGGGTGCCATTATGGTCTCGCCCCTGCCGGGTATCACCGCGACCAAGCCGGGTGCCGCGATGCGACCTCTGCCGGGCATCACGGTCGACGTCGTCGACAACGAGGGTAAGTCCGTCGGTAACGGCGAGGGTGGTTACCTCGTGATTAGTGAACCTTGGCCCTCGATGACGCGAGGAATTTGGGGTGACCCCGAGCGCTTCAAGGAGACGTACTGGTCACGTTTTCCGGGCAAGTACTTCGCTGGCGACGGCGCGAAGCGCGACGCCGATGGTGACCTGTGGCTCTTAGGACGAATCGACGACGTGATGAATATCTCGGGCCACCGCCTTTCAACGACCGAGGTAGAGCACGCACTCGTCGGACACCCTGCGGTCGCCGAAGCAGCGGTGGTGGGCGCGAGCGACGAGACCACGGGGCAGGCAATCGTGGCCTTCGTGACCTTAAAGCTCTCAGCCGACGAAGCCGAGAAGGATCAATCCGGCGTCATTGAAGAACTGCGCGTCCACGTGTCCAAGGTCATCAGCCCAATCGCGAAACCGCGTCAGATCATCTTGACACCGGACCTGCCCAAAACTCGCTCGGGCAAGATTATGCGTCGGCTCTTGCGCGACGTAGCTGAGCACCGATCGCTCGGCGACGTCACGACACTGATGGACCCGACGGTTGTCAATATGATTTCGGGCCTCATGGACGAGCATCAAAACGATAACGACTAGGAGTCAAAACCAAGCCCGAAGACGTCGAGGAGGCGCAGCCAGAGGTTTCGACGCCCCTGGCGTTCGTCGGCGCGCTTAATGGACCACTGCGTCAGGCGAATAAAGAACCACTTCAGAGGTTCGGGTGGAAAGGGCATTGGTCGCCGACGCACCATCGTCAATTGGGACGCCTCGCTCTCGCGACCATCGAGGAGATCAAGCATCACTGCAGCGCCAAAGCGCGTGGAGGCGACGCCGAGTCCGGTAAAGCCCAGTACGTAGGCGACTTTTCCGCCGTAGGCCGTGTCCCAAAAGGGAGAAAAACGTGTGCAGGTATCAATGGCCCCGCCCCAGGCGTGGGTGAATTTAATCCCTCGCAGTTGGGGAAAGGTCTTTAGAAAGTGGCTCGCGAGAGTCGCGTAGGTCTCTGCATTGAATTCGTAGTCGCGTTTCGCCTTACCTCGAAAAGTATAAATCGCGTCGTAGCCGCCCCAGAGAATTGAGTTGTCATTGGTGAGTCGGTAGTAGTGAAACTGATTGCCGGCGTCAGCGACACCTTCACGACCACGCCAGCCAATACTGGCCATCTGCTCGTCACTCAGCGGTTCGGTGACGAGCACATAGTCAAAGACCGGCACCACGTACTTACGTGCTTTGCGCACGAGGGGCGCGAAGACGTTCGTAGCCAGGGCCACGCGCGCCGCGGTCACGGCGCCGTAGGGCGTGTGCACGCGCACCGCGTCGTCGACGTCTTCGAGCCACTCGACTTTGGAGTTTTCGAAGATTCGTACGCCAAGCTCGAGACAGGCGCGCTCGAGTCCCCAGACCAGTCGCGCCGGGTCCACGAGCGCGGTGCCGTCGTGGTCAAAGAGTGCGCCTTCGTAGGAAGGGGAGTGGATTCGCGCTTGCACCTCGTCGCGCGAAAGCACTTCCACGTGGTCGCCCATCTCGTTTCGGAGGGCGGCTTCGTCCGCCATATCGCGGTACTGCCAGGGCGCGACCGCGACGCGAAGTTCTCCGACACGTTCCCAGTCACACTCAATGCCGTAGCGCGCCACGGTGGCCTCGATCGCGTCGAGATTTTCTCGGCCCAGACGTTCAATGGTGCGCATTTCCTGACGAAATCGTCGCATGCCGTTGGTAAAGCCATGGGTGAGTGACGCACTGCAAAAACCCCCATTGCGACCAGAAGCACCCGCGCCCGTCTCGAACTGCTCGACGACGATGACCTCGCGGTCAGGGTCTCGTTCCTTTGCCAGCAGTGCGGTCCACAGTCCGGTGTAGCCCGCGCCGATGACGCAGAGATCGGTACCGACGTCACCAATGAGGGCAGGGTGGGAACTCGGCTCAAGGGGATCCGAGTCAAGCCACCACAACTCGGGCTGAACCTCGGCGAGGTGGCGCAAGACGAAGGGGTCCTTCTTCTCCATAGCCATCCAACCTTTGGTTGGAATCACCCTCTCTGGCGTGTCGGCGAGCCAGGGCTCATGTCCTGGTCGGTCGCAAACGTGCGACGTAGAGCCCAGTGTACCGCCTCCATCGACGCAGACTCTGTAACCTACGACTCGTGGCACACGCAAGCTTGCCGAGATTTGTCGCCTTTGACTTGGAAACTACTGGCGTCGACCCCTTCAAGGACCGGCCCGTCTCGTTTGGCTTTGTCGAACGTGGCGACGAGTCTGGATTCTTGGAACTAGGTGGCCTCGTCAATCCCGGCGTCGCCATTCCTGCGGGCGCCACTCAGGTGCACGGCATCACGAACGAGATGGTGCACAGCGCCCCGTCGCTGGACGACGCCGTCGAGCTCATTGTCGACACCCTGGACGAGATCTGGGACAACGGTGGTGCCGTCGTAGGAATGAACGTGTCCTACGACCTCACGATGGTCAATAGCGTCTGCGTCGCTCAGGGCCGAGACCCCTTGCGCGTTGGCCCAGTGTTCGACGTACTAATTACCGATCGCCATTTCGATCGTTGGCGCCGAGGATCGCGAAAATTAACTGATCTGTGCCATGAATACGAGGTCAACCTCGACGACGCCCACGCCGCCCTTGACGATGCTCGCGCCACCTTGTTGGTCTTAGAGGCCCAAGTGCGCCGATATCCCGATCTTCAGACACTGGAGCTCGCCACGCTCAATGAGATGCTCGCGGCGTGGTACCGCGAGTGGCTCTCGAGTTTCTCTACCTATTTGGAAAAGAAGGGCGAGCCCGCGATCGGACCAGGTCGTTATGCCTGGCCCATCCACGTCGTGGAGTCGACGACAAACTAGCGAGCCCACCGGATTCCTCGCGCAGCCCGGCGTGTCAACGATCGACCTCGACGTTTCGTCGACGCGCGACGTGTCGCCGGCCGCATGGTGCTCATCAAACAGATCGAGGATCCGCCCGCAGGCTCCACACTTCGTTACAACCGTAATGACGACCTCAGTGGTCGGGCTGGGGAGATTTGAACTCCCGATCTCTCGGCCCCCAGCCGAGCGCTCTAGACCAAACTAAGCCACAGCCCGTGGATGGAAAATTCTAGCCGAGCCTCACGAACTAGCTGGACGTCGCGACGCGTGGACTTGTTCGGGATGCGTGAGCCACGCCCGTGCCTCACAAAGATAGGCAATCGTCTCGCCGGTGGCCTTCGCGCGAATGGCGTCGAGAATGCGTTCGTCGAGTGCTTGTACTAACTCTTCAGTACCCATACTGATCTTCTCCTTACCCCCCCGCGGCAGCTGTCAAAATCTCGACAACGCCTCCGTCGGAAATTGAAACTTCTTGCCACCGTGAGCGCGGCACCACTTCACCGTCGACGGCGACGGCGAC
>NCBD01000084.1 GCA_002255315.1 Actinobacteria bacterium 21-64-8
CGCGTCGAGATCGCCCAGGCGCGTCGAGAGTGCCCGCAGCTGCTCGGAGGCGTAGGCCGTGCGGAAAAAGCCCCATCCGCCCCCGTTCACGATGGTCGTGCCCGAGACGGGAATCGTTGCCGAGTCGTGATCGAGCAGATGCTTCGAGTTCGAGGCGTTATCGAGCGAACGCACTGAGAGCGGCACCTTCCACGAGGTGCCAATCGACGATGAACCCGTCGGCGCTCCGTAAGAAAACGGCTCTTGGTGGACAACGTCGCGCTCGACGCGCACGAGCGGAAACCCGCCTTGGAGAATCCACGTGTCCATAATCGAGCCCACGGGCTGGCCCGAGGCTTCTTCGAGTGCTCGCCACAGGTCGTTCGTGACCGCGTTCGCGTACGAGTGACGCCGTAAGTACGCGCGGATTCCGTCACGAAAGGTTGTCGCGCCGAGGTACTGCTCGAGCATTCGCAGTACCGCGCAGCCTTTGATATACGTCAGCACGTCGAACATGCCGCGACACTCGTCGGGCGAGACCACACGAAACTCAATGGGGCGCGTCGAGTGCTGCGCGTCGACGGCGAAGGCGGCTTCACGCTGGGGTTGAAAGCGGACCCACTTTTGCCACTCGGGCCGGAAGTGATCGGTGCAGATGGACTCCATGAAGGTCGCGAAGGCCTCATTGAGCCAGATGCCTTCCCACCACTCCATCGTGACCAGATCACCGAACCACATGTGGGCGAGCTCGTGGTTCACGACTAGTGCGACGCGCTCAAGCTCGGGTATCGATGCGGTGTCGGGGTCGATGAGCAGGTCGGCCTCTCGAAAAGTAATGAGACCCAGATTCTCCATGGCCCCCGCTGCGAAATCGGGGATCGCGATGAGGTCCACTTTGTCGCCGGGATAAGCAATGGCGAAGTAGTCACTGAAGAACTCGAGGGCGTGGACAGCCGCCTCCGTCGCCCATTCAATCAGGTGCCCTTTGCCCACCGGATAAATGACGCGAAGCGTGGTGCCCGCGACGACCGTCTCGGGCGAGGCCTCGAAGTCACCCACCACAAAGGCCACGAGGTAGCTCGACATCACCATCGATTCTGCGAACGTCACCTCGCGATATCCCTCGCCCAGTGATCGCGACGCGAGCTCGCGCGTGTTGGCGAAGGCCGCGAGCGATTCGGGTACCTCGAGCGTCACTTGGAAGGTTGCTTTGACGGCGGGATCGTCCCAGCAGGGGAAGGCGCGGCGCGCGTCGGTGGTGGCGAACTGGGTGGTCGCGATGACGTGTGGAGCACCATGCTCGTCATCGAACGTTGAGCGGTAGAAGCCTCGCAGTTGGTCGTTCAAAATCCCGCGAAACGCGACGACGAGCGTCGCGGCGCCCACGGGCA
Organism: Actinobacteria bacterium 21-64-8; assembly: GCA_002255315.1. Taxonomy (GTDB): domain Bacteria; phylum Actinomycetota; class Acidimicrobiia; order Acidimicrobiales; family RAAP-2; genus RAAP-2. The sequence continues at coordinate 1,371 of NCBD01000084.1, forward strand.
GTTCTTCGTCAAAGTTGAACGCGGCGGTCTCGAACTCGCCGTCAAGGACGGGGGTACCCGAGCGCAATGACCGACCTGCGACGACCAGCGTCGCCGGCTCGACGTCGAGTTCGATGGCGTTGAGGACAATGGCGCGAACTGGTTGCGTGATTGCGAGGGAAATCTCGACGGTACCCGTAAACGTCGCGGTCGCGAAGTCGGGGCGCAGGCGTAGCCGATACGCGCTCGGCACGACGGTGCGGGCAAGACGATAGGGGTTTTCAAGGGCGTCGGTTCGCGTAGTCACCCTTCGATGTTACGACCGAAGGGGAAATTGCTCAAACGTGTGTACAACTCAACGTCGAAAACGGCCAGCGCTAATAAGGGGACGAAAGAGCTTTCGTCGTGAAAGAAAACGCACGAACTCGGTCAAGAAGCCCCCCAGGAGTCGCCAGCCAATGAGTGAAATGGCCGCGCCAAGAATTAATCCCGCGACCACGTCGCCCGGGTAGTGCGCGCCCACGTAGACCCGCGCGAACGCGATGGCGAGCGCGAGCACGGTACCGCCCTGCGCGACGCGACGCACCGCGTGAGGGGCGTAGCGCGCGACAATCCACAGTCCTGCGGCCGCGGCACCCGAGGCCATGGCGTGGTCCGAGGGAAACGTATAGTCATGACCCTTGGCCACGAGCACTTCGACGTGCTTGAGCGTCCAGTAGGGGCGCGGGCGCTTGACGGCGTGAATAATGAGTTGGTTTATACCCACCGCGAGCACGGTCGCGATGGCGGCCCAACCCGCGGCGGCGACCGCCCGAACATTATTTTTGGCGAAGCGCGCGCGCCACCACGCGTACAACACCAACACGCCAAAGAGTCCCACGGCGTCGACCGCCAGGAGTTTCATAAACGGATGCGCCCAGGCGGTGTGTACGGCGAAGCGGTTTATCTCTCGGTAGAGACCAGCGTCCATCACTTCCCCTTCAGCACGTTCGACGTCGTCGCCGCACGCTCAACTCTCGCGACGCCACCCACGCTACCGCCCTGGTTCGCGATGAACGTTACGCGTCGTGGGCGGCGAGGAACGATTCGACGACGTGCACGTACTTGTCGGGCTCTTCGATAAAGGGCATGTGACTGGACTCGTCGAAGATTTCCCAACGCACGTCAGGAATCTCGTCGAAGAAGGGCTGGACCGTCGCGGGCGTCGCTTCGTCGTAACGCCCCGAAATCAAAAGTGTGGGCACGTTGATGCGGTGCACCTCGTTCACCACGGACCAGTCGCGAAGCGTTCCCACGCAGTAAAACTCGTTGGGACCATTCATCGTGTGATACACCGTGGGGTCTTGGGCCAAGTACTCGTTGGTACGCAGCACTTCGGGAGGATTCGGTAGCACTCGACAGAGGTGGCGGTCGTAGTAAAACTGGGTCGCGGCGAGGTACTCAGGGTCGTTCACCGTGCCGGCCGCTTCGTGCCGATTGAGTGTGGCTTCGACGTCAGGCGGAAGTTGAGCGCGCAGGATCTTCGCCTCGCTCGACCACAGTTCCATCGACGCTGGCGAGTTCGACAGCACGAGTGACCGCAACCCCTCGGGTCGTCGAATCGCGTGTTCTGCTCCCAACATTCCTCCCCACGACTGACCAAGAAGGTGGTAGCGCGCGGCGATGCCGAGATGGTCCAGCAGATTATCAAGTTCGTCTAAAAACAGTTCAACGTTCCAGAACGACGCGTCTCGATCGGCGAGGTGCGTTGAACGACCGGCTCCGAGTTGGTCGTAGTGCACGACGGCGCGTCCGAAGTCGGCGACGTCGGCAATCGCGACGACGTAGTCGTGCGTGCAACCAGGCCCACCGTGGACGACCACGAGCGGCGCGGGAGCGCTCGAGAGATCGCCCGTCACGCGATACCAGGTTTGCCACTCACCAAAGGGCGCGAAGCCCTCACGCACGTTCGCCACAGTCATGAATGAGATGGTACGGGTCGCGACGCTCGATCTCGGTCATCGCGGGTGAATTCGGTGATTATTTAGTTGTCACCCGACGCGAGAATGGTCGAACCCGAGGAGGTGGCGCCTTGGTCACCCGACGGCGTGCCACCCGACTCGCCGTCGTCGCCCCGATAGGTGCGCGACACGATGGTCGCCGGCCGTACGAGTGCGCTGGGAGATGTGGGCGACGCGGCGGCCGCGGTTGGGGGCGCGACCGCCGTCGTCGCGGGGGAGGTTGTCGGCGTGGCGCCGGTGGCGTGGTGGTTCGCGACCACGATGCCCGCGCTCAGCGCGATGGTCGCGATGACCGTCAACGTCCACGACGCCATGCCCTTTAAGGGGTGCGGTACTCCACTCACCCTCGTGAGTCTTCACCGCCGAGGTAAGACCGACCTAAGGCCCGTCGGTGAAGTGCTTTAGAAATTGCGGACACTTCTGGACTAGCCTTATTGCCCTTATGGGTCTCGCCATTGGCATCGTCGGGCTGCCCAACGTCGGTAAATCAACCCTCTTTAACGCCCTCACCAAGAACAATGTGTTAGCGGCCAACTATCCCTTCGCCACCATTGAGCCCAACGTCGGCGTCGTCGCGGTGCCCGACGAGCGCCTCGGGGTGCTCGCGGGCATCTTTCACTCCCGTCGACGGACGCGTCGATCCCGCCAGTGACGTGGCCACGATCGAGACCGAACTCATGCTGGCCGACCTTCAGACGGTGGACAAGGTCGTCACGCGCCTCGAGCGAGACGCGAAACGCGGCGGGGACGCCGCGAACAAGCTCGTCGCGGTCAAACGCGTTCAAAGCGCACTCAACGAAGGACGCGTCATCGCGCGCCTTGGCAAAGAACTCGATCGTGGGGAGATCCGTGACTTGCACCTCCTCACCGATAAGCCATTCATCTACGTCTTCAACGTCGACGAAGAGACCCTCGCCGACGAAGGACGCATCGAAGAGTTGCGCGCGTCGGTCGCCCCCGCCCCGAGCGTCGTACTCTGCGCCAAAGTGGAAGCCGAACTGTCGGGACTCGACGACGACGAGGCGCTCGAACTGCTCCAGTCTTACGGTCAGGCGGAGTCAGGGCTCGCCCAGCTTTCGCGCGTTGGTTTTGCGACCTTGGGGCTTCAGACCTTCCTTACGGCGGGACCCAAAGAGGCGCGTGCGTGGACCATTCGCCAAGGTGCGACGGCCCCCGAGGCCGCGGGCGAAATCCACACGGATTTTCAAAAACACTTCATTAAAGCCGAAGTCGTCAGTTACAACGATCTCGTCGCGGCGGGCTCGATGAACGCCGTGCGTGCCGCGGGCAAGGCTCGCGTCGAGGGCAAGGAGTACGTCATGCGTGACGGCGACGTCGTGGAGTTCCGCGTCGGCGTCTAGGACGAAGCACTACGATGTTTCTAGGCGACATCGACAGAGGTCGGCGCCTGCACCACATCATTTAGTCCCTACAAGGAGCATCATGACCTCTGCCCTCACCGACTTTAAAGTCGCCGACCTTTCCCTCGCCGCTTTTGGGCGTGCCGAAATCGAACTCGCCGAACACGAGATGCCTGGTCTGATGGCCATGCGCGCCGAGTTCGCGGCCAGCCAACCCTTAAAGGGCGCACGCATTGCCGGTTCGCTGCACATGACGATCCAAACCGCGGTGCTCATCGAGACACTCGTCGCTCTCGGCGCCGACGTGCGCTGGGTGTCGTGCAATATCTTCTCGACGCAAGACCACGCCGCGGCCGCCGTCGTCGTTGGGCCCTCGGGCACCCCCGAGAACCCCCAGGGTGTGCCCGTCTTTGCGTGGAAGGGTGAAACCCTCGAGGAGTACTGGTGGTGCACCGAACAACTCCTTCGCTGGCCGGGCCACAGTGGACCAAACTTGATTCTCGACGACGGCGGTGACGCCACGCTCTTTGTTCATAAGGGACTCGAGTTTGAACGCCTCGGCATGGTGCCCGCACCCGAAGCCGCTGACTCTGAGGAGTACGGCGTCATTTTGCGCCTGCTCGACAAACTGGTCAAGTCCGGCGAACAGCTCTTTGGTCCGATGGCGGCCGGCATCGTCGGCGTCTCGGAAGAGACGACGACTGGCGTGCACCGGCTCTACGAGCGCGAGCGCGACGGATCGCTGTTGTTTCCGGCGATCAACGTCAACGACGCGGTCACCAAGTCAAAGTTTGACAACAAATACGGGTGTCGCCACTCACTCATCGACGGCATCAACCGAGCAACCGACACGCTGATCGGCGGCAAAGTCGCCGTGGTGTGCGGCTACGGAGACGTTGGTAAGGGTTCGGCCGAGTCACTGCGAGGTCAAGGCGCACGGGTCATCGTGACCGAGATAGATCCAATTTGCGCGCTCCAGGCCGCCATGGACGGCTTTCAGGTCACGACCCTCGAAGAGGCACTGCCCGTGGCCGACATCGTGATCACGGCGACGGGTAATCGTGACATTGTCACCGTCGCGCACATGCAGATGATGAAGCATCAAGCAATTTTGGGCAATATTGGTCACTTTGACAACGAGATTGACATGGCGGGGCTAGCGGGACTCGAGGGAGTGACTCGCACCACCATCAAACCCCAGGTCGACAAGTGGACCCTGCCGAGTGGCCGCACCATCATCGTGCTCTCCGAAGGTCGACTGCTCAACCTCGGCAACGCGACGGGTCACCCGAGTTTCGTCATGAGCAACTCGTTTACGAACCAGGTCATGGCCCAGATTGAACTCTTTACCAATCGTGGCGCGTACACCAAAAAGGTGTACGTACTGCCAAAGCACCTCGACGAAAAGGTTGCGCGCCTGCACCTCGCCGCGCTCGGGGTGAAGCTCACGACGCTCTCGAAGCAGCAAGCCGAGTACCTGGGCGTCGCGGTGGAGGGTCCCTTTAAGCCCGACACCTATCGCTATTAATTAGCGCCCCTTCGGCAAACTCGGTTGGTGGTGGCGCGCGGTAAATACGTCCCACCTGAGTTCTGAACCGAAGTATCTCCTACGCGCCGACTTCTGGTGGCGTTTCGGTTGACGCTTCGTCGGGGTGCGCCTCACCAGCAAGTGTCTGCTGACTTGGTCTTACCTCCCCTCCACGTCCAGTGACGGTGTTTGTCCCCGCCAGGCCTTGTCGGGCCAGGTTGATGGCCGCGTTGAGGTCGCGGTCGAGCGTGAGGCCACAGGACTCACAGTGATACGTCCGCAGCTCCAGGGACAGTTTGGCTTTCACTGTCTGGCATTGACTGCAGGTCTTCGATGACGGGTAGAAGCGTCCGGCCTTCACCAGCGACGAGCCGTACCACTTCGTCTTGTACTCGAGTTGGCGAGTGAACTCACCCCAACTGGCGTCAGAGATGTGTCTGGCGAGGGAGTGGTTCTTCATCATGCCCTTGACGTTCAGATCTTCCACGACGATGAGGTCGTAGTTCTTCGCGAGCAGCGTGGTCGTCTCGTGGATGAGGTTCCTGCGAGAGTTGGCGACACCCGCGTGGACCTTCTGGACTCGAACGTGGGCGAGCTTCCATCGGTTCGACGGCGCGACGCCCTTGCGCGGACCTTGTCGGCGCGAAGCGACGCGCTGGGCGTGGGCCAGCCTCTTCTCGGCCGTCACTAGGTGGTGGGGGTTCTTCACGTCGAGCACGTGGTTTCCGTCCGGGGTAGCCCCGGTGTAGAGGGTGCTGAGCCCGACATCGATGCCGATGATCCTCTCTGGGGGCCGGGTCGCGGGAATGACGCGCTGCACTTGAACGGAGAAGGCGATCGTCCACGCGCCCTTCCGCTCGGTGATGGTGGCGGCCATGATTCGTCCGCTGCCGCGCTCGAGGTGCCGGTAGAGCTTGCGGGTGGACTCGTAGGTCTTCAGCTCTCCGACGCGAGAGACCCTCACGTGGTGTGAGTCGGTGAGTCGCACCGCGGTGTTCGTGAAGCGCACCGAGCCACCCGGTTGTCGCTTCTTGAAGGTGGGGAACTTGGCCGTGCCCTTCTTCCAGTTGGTAAAGGCCCGGCTCAGGCGCTGGGTGGCGTCGTTGTGGGTGGACGAGCCGTTCTCGCCCCACCACGGGGCCAGTTCGTCGCGGTGCTTCGCCCAGAGGTAGAGCAGGTCGAAGTGGCCAGTGCCGAGGTACTCCTCCTTGGGCACCTCGTCTCCGGCGTCCTTCCTCACACGGTTCTCGTCCCAGTTGGTCTTCACCAGCCCGAGCAGGGCGTTGTAGGCGAAGCGCGAGCCACCGATGTGACTGCGCAGGAGATTGACCTGCTCGGGGGTGGGGTCAAAGGCGTAGGCGTAGGCGTAGGCGTAGGCCTGGGTGACGGTCGCCGTCGAGGTCGACGTGAGCTCGAGAATGGCCGTGGTCACAGAGTCAGTATCGGCTCAGGGTGTCACATTGACCGCGCGCCACCGCCCACCAAGTTTGCCGAAACGGAATTAGCGATAGCCGACGAAGATGTCTTCGGCCGAGCCGCTCAGTCCGAGCGGATTGGTGGCGCGCACAAACCATTCGTAACGCATCTCGTCACGAAAACGTTCACGACCCATCTTCATCCAGAATGACTCGCTAATTTGACTCGCGTGCGCGGCGAGTGCGTCGAACTTCGCGTCTGCAACGGCGCGCACGTCCACGCGCACTGACACCTCGTCGTCCGGAGTCGCCATGTTGAGGGGTTCACCCTCTTCGGTGAGGAGTTCCGCTTCCTCCTCGACGGCGCGACCGGCCGCAAGGTCGGCCTCGCGCTGGAGGCGCTCTTCTTCGGCCCAGCGCGCGCGCCAGGTCACCATGATCGACTCGGGAACCGCGTTGAAGTAGAGCGTTGGTTCGTAGTCCAAGAGGGCAATCGCGGCCAGGGTCACCCGATGGGCTTGGATGTGGTCGGGGTGACCGTAAAAGCCCACGGCGTTGTAGGTCATGACGACTTGGGGTCGCTCTTCACGAAGCACGGTGGCGAGCTTCTGCGCCGCGACGTCAACGGGCGTCGCCCAAAACGAATCGACATCCTTGTTTTGTGGCCAACCCATCATGCCCGAATCACGGTAACCCAAGCGCACGAGTCGATCGATACCGAGTATCGCCACGGCGCGGTCCAGCTCGACCGCTCGCATGGCCGCCACGACGTCGCCGTCGTGGTGATCGGCGTCGGGTTTGGCCCCGTCGAGCGCGTCGCCGCACTCACCGTTGGTACACGTCACGAGTACGGTGCGTACGCCCTCGTTCGCGAGTTGACGAAACAGCCCACCCGTCGAGCTCGCCTCGTCGTCGGGGTGCGCGTGCACCGCCACGAAGGTCAGTCCCATGTCAATCCTCCAAAGAGATCGTTCGCGTCGTCACCGTCGCCCACCCGCCGGCGCGACCAGGCACGCGCAAAGTATTCCGTGCCAAAGAGCAGTGTAAAGAGGTCTTCGCGCATTGTTACCAAATCACCATTGTCGACCTGTGACGCGTGCGTCGCCATCGCGCGCTGCTTGATCGGCGCAAGGTGCGCGACGTCCATCGTCGTCGCCACGGACACTCGTTCCACGTGAGCGCCCGCTTCAAGTATCCAGGCCGGCAAGAAGACCCCCAGGTCGCGCGCGCCGCGGGCGAAGTCCGCGAGGACCTCGCGCGGCACCACGGGGTAGTAGAGGCGCTCGACGAAGCTGGTGAGTTCCACGGCGCGGCGCGTT
>NCBD01000085.1 GCA_002255315.1 Actinobacteria bacterium 21-64-8
TACCACGTCGTGGGTTCGGACGCTTCGGGCGTGGTGTTGCGCACGGGTTCGGCGGTGCGCAACTGGAAGATCGGCGACGAAGTCACCGTGCACTGCAACTACGTCGACGACCAAGACCCCGAGAGCCACGACGACTCGATGCTCGGTAATCAGCGAATCTGGGGCTTCGAGACCAACTTTGGCGGATTGGCCGACGTCGCCGTCGTCAAAGCGAATCAACTCATGCCCAAGCCCACACACCTCACCTGGGAAGAGGCCGCGATCAACGCGCTGTGCAACTCGACGTCGTATCGCATGGTGGTCTCGCGTAACGGCGCGCCGGTCACCCAGGGCGACAAAGTGCTGATTTGGGGCGCCTCGGGCGGCATCGGATCGTTCGCCGTGCAGCACGTTCTGAACTCGGGGGGCGTGCCCATTGGCGTCGTCTCGAGTGAGGACAAGGTCGAAACGCTCCGCGAGCTGGGGTGCGCGCACGTAATTAATCGTCAAGAGAAGAACTACCGCTTCTGGAAGGACGAGCACACCCAAGACGAAAGTGAGTGGCGTCGTCTCGGTAAGGACATTCGTGCGCTCGTCGGCGAGGACCCCGACATTGTCTTTGAACACCCCGGGCGTTCGACTATGGGTGCGAGCGTCTTTGTCGCCAAGCGCGCGGGCACCATCGTCACGTGCGCGGCAACCAGCGGCTACATGATTGAGTACGACAACCGTCACCTGTGGATGAAGCTCAAGACCATTAAGGGCTCGCACTTTTCGAACTATCGCGAGGCGTGGGCTGCGAACCAGACCATCGTCGACGGCAAGGTCGTGCCGCCACTGTCGGCCGTGTTCACGCTCGAAGAGACCGCCGACGCCGCCTACGAGGTTCAGCACAACCGCCACGAGGGAAAGATCGGCATTCTCTGCTTGGCGCAACGCGAGGGACTGGGCGTCTCCAACCCCGAACTGCGCGCGGCGGTGGGCGAGGATCGACTCAGCATCTTTCGTCGCCACGATCAAAGGAACTAGTTCATGGAGCCACTCTTAACGGAAATCGATCACGTCGCCATTGCCGTGCACGACCTCGACGCCGCGATTGCCTGGTACGCGCAAAACTTTGGCGCGAGCGTGGAGCACCGTGAAGTGGTGGACTCCGACGGCGTCGCCGAAGCGTTACTGCGCGTCGCCGACTCCTACATCCAACTGCTCACGCCCACGCGCGACGACTCTCCCGTCGCGAAATATCTCGAGAAAAAAGGTGAGGGCCTGCACCACGTGGGCTATCGCGTGGCGAACTGCGCCGTCGCACTCGACGCGCTGAAAGCCACGGGTAGTCGCTTAATTGACGAAGCACCACGGCCGGGATCGCGTGGCACCATCGTGGCCTTCGTGCACCCGAAGACTTCCTTTGGCACGCTGATTGAACTCGTCGAAGACCCCGCCTCGGCGCGGTGAGCGTCGCTACTTGGCGGTAAGCGAGAAAGTTTTACTTCCTAGTAAGCCCATCGTTCATTTCAATTCACGACATTGCATACGAAGCGACGTTGAGTTCAGTCTCACTCGCGCGTTACCTTGGCTAGCCTGACTACTCATGGAGCACTCAATGGCAGAGCGCCTCGCGGAGCTCGAAGCGCGCAAGGCGGAAGCACGAGTCGCCGGTGGCGAAAAAGCGATTGAACGACACCACGCCAAAGGTCGCATGACCGCGCGTGAACGAATCGAGTACCTCTTGGACGAAGACTCGTTCCAAGAACTCGACATGCTCAATCGCCACTACGCCTCGGGGATGGGCCTCGAAGACTCGCGGCCCTACACCGACGGGGTCATCACCGGCTTTGGCAAAGTAGACGGACGTAAGATCTGCGTCTACTCCCAAGACTTCACCGTCTTTGGTGGCGCGCTCGGCGAGACGCACGGCGAAAAGATTCACAAGATCATGGACCTCGCGATCACGATGGGTCTGCCGATCATTGGACTCAACGACGGCGCGGGCGCGCGTATTCAAGAGGGCGTCGCGGGACTCAACGCCTACGGCGGCATCTTTCATCGCAACGCGCGCGCCTCGGGCGTGGTGCCCCAGATTTCGGTCATTCTCGGACCTTGCGCGGGGGGCGCGGTCTACTCACCGGCCCTCACGGACTTCATCTTCATGGTGAAAGATTCGAGCCACATGTTCATCACCGGACCCGACGTCGTCAAGACCGTCACCGGCGAGGACGTCACCCTCGAAGAGCTCGGTGGCGCGATGACTCACGCGACGAAGTCGGGCGTGGCGAACTTTGTCATGCCCGACGAAAAGAGCGTGCTCGACGAGGTGCGCTACCTCTTGTCGTTCTTGCCGTCGAACAATATGGAAGAGCCGCCGCGCATCATGAGCGGTGACGATCCCGATCGACTCTGTGAGAATCTGCGCGATCTCCTACCGTCGTCACCCAATCAGCCCTACGACATGAAAAAAGTCATCACCGCGGTGGTCGACGACGGTGACTACATGGAGGTGCACGCGAACTACGCCCAACAGGTGACCTGTGGCTTTGCGCGCATTGACGGACACACCGTGGGCCTCGTCTCCAATCAACCCCAGATTCTCGCGGGCGTACTCGACATTGATTCGAGCGAAAAGGCCGCGCGCTTCGTGCGCACCTGTGACGCCTTTAACGTGCCCATCATTACCTTCGTGGACGTACCGGGCTTTATGCCCGGCGTCGACCAAGAGTACGGCGGCATTATTCGCCACGGCGCGAAGTTGCTCTACGCCTTTTGCGAAGCGACCGTGCCGCGCATCTCGATCATCACCCGTAAGGCCTACGGCGGGGCGTACGTCGTGATGAACTCCAAGTCCATCGGGGCCGACCTCGCCTACGCCTGGCCCACGGCCGAACTGGCCGTGATGGGCGCCTCGGGCGCGGTCGAGATTGTGCACCGGCGCGAACTCGCGGGCGCGGACCGCCCCGACGAGATGCGCGCCGAGATGATCGAAGACTACGAAGAGCGTTACGCCAATCCCTACATCGCCGCCGAGCGAGGATTCATTGACGACGTCATCGATCCCGCCGAGACGCGCCGAATCCTTTCGCGCTCGCTCGATCTGTTGCGCGGTAAGCGCGAAGACTTGCCCAAGCGCAAGCACGGGAACGTGCCACTGTGAGCTACGGCCTCACGCCTCGACCCGAACTCTCCGCCGAAGAGCTCGCCGCGGTGGTGGCCGCCGCCGAGGAGTTGTTGCGCCACGAACGCCGTCGCGTCGTCGACCGGCCCCCGGCGTGGCGTTTTTCGGGGCGATGGTTTAACAGCGGCCGCTACGCCAATCGCCGGCCCCACCACCTCAACTGAGCGATTCGACCATCGTCAAGAGGTCGTCCATGATGGCGCCGAGGGAAAAGTCCTTGGGCGTGTAGACCCGCGCCACGCCGAGCTCGAGCAGGCGGCGCGCGTCGTCGTCGGGCACGATGCCCCCCACCACGACCGCCGCGTCCACGTCGTTCGCGCGAAGCCCCTCAAGGATTCGTGGCACGAGGGCGAGGTGCGAGCCCGAGAGAATTGACAGACCCACGACGTCGACGTCCTCGTCGCGCGCCGCCGCCACGATCTCGTCGGGGCTGAGGCGGATGCCCTGATAGATCACTTCGAAGCCGGCGTCGCGCGCGGCGACGGCGATCTGCTCGGCGCCGTTGGAGTGTCCGTCGAGACCCGGCTTGGCGACCAGTAACTTCGGGCGAGCGCCGCGACGCGCTTCGAGGGCCCGGGAGCGACCCGCGAGCTCGCCGAAGCGCTCGCCGCGCGCGCTGGCGACGGCGCCCACGCCCGTGGGGGCTCGGAACTCGCCGTACACCTCGCGCAGGGCGTTGGCCCACTCGCCGGTGGTGCCCCCGACTTTGGCGAGCGCGATGGTGGGCACCATGATGTTGTCGCTCGCGGCGTCACTCGCCGCGACGCGGCGAAGTTCGACGAGCGCTTCGGCGACGGCACCTTCGTCGCGACGGGCGCGCCACGCGACGACGTCGGCGACGAGTTCGGCCTCGGTCGCGGGGTCGACGGTGACGATCGCGTCCAGGCCCTCGCGCGTGAGGGGTGAGTCGTTGGTCTCGAGAAAGCGGTTCACGCCCACGACGATCTGCTCGCCCGATTCAATGCGCGCGACGCGCTCACTCTGGCTCTTCACGAGGCGACTCTTCAGTTCCTCAATCGCGTTGAACGCGCCGCCGAGGGCGAGCACGTCGTCGAGTTCGACGCGCACCGCTTCGCAGAGCTCGTGGACCTTCTTTTCCATGACTACCGAACCGGCAAAGAGGTCGGGGTATTCGAGCAGGTCGCTCTCGTAGGCGAGCACCTGCTGGATGCGCAGGCTCCACTGCTGGTCCCAGGGCCGAGGCAGACCCAGGGCTTCGTTCCACGCCGGCAGTTGAATGGCGCGCGCTCGCGCGTCGGCCGAGAGGGTCACGCCGAGCATCTCGAGGACGATACGTTGGATGTTATTTTCGGGCTGCTGTTCGGTGAGTCCCAGCGAGTTCACTTGGACGCCGTAGCGAAAGCGCCGCAGTGACGGGTCCTCCACGCAGTAGCGGGTGCGACAGATTTCGTCCCAGAGTGCGGTGAAGGTGCGCATCTTGGCGACCTCTTCGACGAAACGAACACCGGCGTTGACAAAAAAGGAGATTCGACCCACGACGTGAGCCATGGCCGAGGTATCGACCTTGCCCGAGTCGCGCACCGCGTCGAGTACGTCGATCGCGGTCGCCAGGGCGTAGGCGATCTCTTGGACGGGCGTCGCGCCGGCCTCTTGGAGGTGGTAGCTGCAGACGTTGATGGGGTTCCACTTCGGGGCGTGGACCTGGCCGTAGGCGATCATGTCCACGATGAGTCGCTTCGAGGGGCCCGGGGGGAAGATGAAGGTTCCCCGGCTGAGGTACTCCTTGACGATGTCGTTTTGGGTCGTGCCCGAGAGCACCCGCGAGTCCACGCCCTGTTCTTCGGCGAGGGCGAGGTAGAGACCCCAGAGCCACGCCGCGGTCGCGTTGATCGTCATCGAGGTGTTCATTTCCGCTAGGGGAATCTCGGCGAGGAGTTGGCGCATGTGCCCGAGGTGCGTCACGGGCACGCCGACCTTGCCGACTTCACCCGCGGCGGCCGGGTCGTCGATAATCGTAGAAGCCCGAGCCCGACTTGCGACCAAGTTGTCCCGCGCTCACCATACGGCGCAGCAGCGCCACGGGCGCGAGGTGGGGTTCGGCGAACTCGTCGTAGAGCGCGTTCAAGATAGCCAGTGACGTGTCGAGTCCCACCAGGTCGAGCAGGGCGAAAGGACCCATGGGAAACCCGCAGCCCCCCCTCATCGCGGCGTCAATGCCGTCGCGCGTCGCCACGCCTTGTTCGAGCAGTCGTACCGCGTGATTGAGGTAGGGAAAGAGTAGGGCGTTAACGACGAAGCCGGCCTGGTCCTTGACCTCGATGGCCTCTTTGCCGCAGGCGAGCGCGAAGGCCGTGACCCGGGCAATGGTGTCGTCACTCGCGCTGAGGGGACGAACGACCTCGACGACGCTCATCACGGGAGCGGGATTAAAGAAGTGCAGGCCGCAGACCAACTCGGGGCGCTGGGTCTGCATCGCGAGGTCGATCACGGGCAAGGTCGAGGTGTTCGTCACAATAATTGCGCGCTCGTTGATCGTTTCGTCGATCTCGCGAAAGAGGAGCTGCTTGATCGTCAGATCTTCGACGACCGACTCAATGACGAGGTCGCACTCGGCGAGATCGGCCAGTGCGGTTGTCGCGCGCACGCGCGCGCGCAGCGCCGCGGCCTCATCCTCACTGCGCTTGCCGCGCTCGACCTGCTTGGCGAGCGAGCGCTCGAGTCCACTCAACATCGCCTCGGCCGTGGCCTGGGAACGTGAGCGCACGATGACGCTCGCACCGGCCGCCGCGGCTACTTCTGCGATACCACTGCCCATGATGCCCGAGCCGAGCACCCCCACCTTCGAAAAAGTCATGTGCGAACACTAGCGTTACTGGTGAGTAGCCCCAAGTGTCATACTCGTGCGATGTCCGTGTCGACCCTGGTCGTTGGTTCGCTCGAGGCGCTCGAGGCGCTGATGGACGACGAGACGCTGCTGGACCCGTGGCCCGAGCGCGACGTGGTCATCGTGCCCACCGCGGCCGCCTTTGGCTCGATGGTGGAAGCCGCCATCCACTGTTCGACGCCCTTTGAATCGCGCGGCGCGCGGGTCGAAGCGCTCATGATCGCCGATCGCTCCTCGAACGCCGAGGCGCACTTTGTCGCGCGACTCCTCCACGCGGACGTGGTGGTGTTGAGCGACGGCTCGGCCCTGCACGCGCGAAGTGTCTGGCGCGCGAGTCCCGTGGGCGACGCGCTCGCGCGAGCACGCTGCTTGATCGCCGTGGGCGAGACGGCCTCGGTGCTCGGTACGACGATGATCGATCCGCGCGGGGGCGCCCCGACGACCGGACTGGGCTACCGCGACGGGTTGGTGGTGACGAGCGAGGCCTCCCGCGAGCAGCTCACTCGTACGCGCTCGCTACTCGATGATTCGTTGACCTTGGCGGTCGTGGGCGCGAGCGGGGTCTTAATTGGCGACGAGGGCACGTGGCGCGCGCGCGGCGCGGTGACGCTCACGCGCGCGGGCGTGAGCGTCAACCTCGACGACTAGGACTCGCTGATCGTGACCGATTCGATCACGACGTCTTCGCGGGGCTTACCCGACGCTGAGCCCAGGTCGTTGATGGTCTGGACGACGTCGAGACCCTTGACGACCTTGCCAAAGAGTGCGTAGAGCGGCGGCAGTCGCACGCCGTCGGGACCCGAGATAATAAAGAACTGCGAACCGTTGGTGTTCGGTCCCGCGTTGGCCATGGCGAGTGAACCCAGTTCGTAGCGACCGGGTTTTGGGAGTTCGTCGTCGAAGCGGTAGCCCGGGCCACCGGCGCCCGTACCCGTCGGGTCGCCGCCTTGGAGGACGAAGCCGGGGATAATTCGGTGAAAGACGATCCCGTCGTAGTAGTGCCAGCGCGCCAAGAAGACGAAGCTGTTCACGGTCGTGGGCGCGGCGAGGGGATCGAGGACGATCTCGAGGGTGCCCTTCGAGGTCACCATGGTCGCGGTGTAGGTCTTCGCAGGATCAATGATCATCGGGGGAGCGGCGCTGAACTTCTGGCGCGGTTCGCTCGAGCCGTCGGCGTTGGGAATATCGGTCACGGGGTGCCTTTCGGTGCTTTAAGAGATCTTCAAGAGGTCAACGACGAAGACCAACGTGTCGTTCGCGGCGATGCCGGGACCCTGGGCGACGTTGCGATAACCGAGCGCGGGGGGAATAATCATCTCGCGTCGCCCGCCCACTTTCATGCCGACCATGCCGTACTCCCAACCGGGAATAACGGTGCCCGCGCCGAGGGTGAAGGAGAAGGGCGA
>NCBD01000086.1 GCA_002255315.1 Actinobacteria bacterium 21-64-8
TCAGGCCGTGAATGTTGAACAGCGGCATCACGTTGAGGCAGAGATCGTCCGGCGCGAGGGCGAGGCTGGCGGAGATGTGGCGCGCCGAGGCGGCGAGGTTCCACTCTCAACTTCGGCACCGATGGCGTCTCCGTCGTGGATCGTGATTCCTGGTTCGACGAAACCGATAATCTCCACGACTAACGACCGTCCCATCCAACGCGCGCGAGCGTGGGCGTGAGCAACTCCGGGCACCTTCGAGGCCGCATCGACCGCCGCAACGAGTGCCCCAGGTTCGACGCCGTCCATCAGGTGGTGAAGCAAGTCACTGGTCACTTCGTAGCCGACGTGGCCAATGAAACCCGTCAGGAGCAGACCCGCGACGGCGTCGGCCCAATGCCAGCCGCTCGCCACCCCGACGATGCCCACTAGTGCCCCCGCCGACGAGAGGGCGTCGAGCCACGAGTGTCGGGCGTCAGCAATCAACGTCGCCGACTGAATTCGTCGGCCGACGCGGAACTTGTATCGCGCCACCAACTGATTGCCGACGATGCCGGCGAAAGCAGCGGCGATGCCATACCCCAGGTGGGTCGTCGTCCCGTGAGTGAGGAGTTTGTGAATACTGACCACCGCGGTGAAGGCGGCACTCAACCAAATGACGAGGGCGACGCCGAGTCCGGCAATGTCCTCGGCGCGGTCCCACCCGTAGGGGTGGGTGGGCGTCGCCGAGCGCTTCGAGATCCGCAGTCCCACGAAGACAACCAGGGACGTGCTGACGTCAGAAAGATTGTGAATGGCGTCGCCGAGCAGGCCCACGGAACCACTGAGTAACGCGATCAGCAGTTCAACTAGTCCTGTTAAAGCAAGTCCTAGCGCCGAGATTCCGATGGCTCGGTTCGCGTCCCTGCGGTCCACTCTCTCATTCAGATGTTGCGCGGGTGGGAACGGCTCCCAGGAACTTTCGTCACCAATGAGGTGCATCAGAGATTCTCACTCGGGAAGTGGACAAAGACTCCACTCATGACGTCACCTTTGCCCTCGGACTTGGTGCGATGTTTCGTCGCATTGTTCAAGGTAATTGTCATCGACGTGATCCGCGTGGAACAGCGCGTGCTCCACGAGTTGTTGGACGTGACCACTCGGCAGGGAGTAGAAGGCCTTGTTACCGTCGCGACGAACGTTGACGAGGCGAGCGGATCTCAACTTCGCGAGGTGTTGGGACACGCCCGCGGGATTAACCAGAAGATGTGAAGCCAACTCATTGACGGAGTGTTCGCCGTGCAGTAGCGCCCACACGATCCGAAGCCTCGTGTTGTCGGCCATCAATTTGAATGTGTCAACCGCGAGATCAAACTGACCCTCAGTCGGTTCCATAAGTATCTGCGTAGACACGCAGATTACCTTAACAGTTATCCGAGGTCTCGGTGGCGACAATACGGACGGATTCCGGGGGTCGTCCAAGTGATGGGCCCAGGGTTATTGAGTTGGCTTGGGCAACGGGCAGGTGGAAAGAAAACCTGGTTGATGGTTGCTCGACAATCACCGCCGCAGCGCGAGTCTTACTTCGCGCAACAATTGGAACGCGTGAAATCCAATTACTGAAGCGATAACGAGAGCAATGGTGGGATCCAACCAATAAAGACCGTGTGTCGCAAGGATGATTCCTCCGGCGACAGCCACGCCCGCCGCTGCCGCAGCGTCGGACAGGGTGTCGAGGATTACCGCGCGCGAACTCAAATCTTCGTGGTCGTCGGTATCCTCATCGGAGTCAACTTTTAGGACGAGTGCAGTGATCAACATGACGATCATCGCCATCGAACTGACGACAATCACGGGAAGTCCATGGACTTCTGGGGTACCCGTAATCAGTCGAGAAACAGCTGCTAGGGCGACAAGGACACATAGCAGCAGCAGCCATCCGCAGTTCAACAGTGCCGCGATCGAATGAATTCGAGGGAATCGACGCGATAGGGGATAGGCGAGAATTGCCACGCCGATACCGGCGGCGTCAGCTAAGTAGTCCCCACCGGTGGCAATGACGCCCAGCGAATGCGCGGACTCACCGACGACAACGAGCGCGCCAACCAACGACAAGTTGAGGATGAGGGCGAGGACCAGTCGCTTCGGCCGGCTCACGGTCGATCTTGGTTCACAAAAGCCAAGTCTACGGGCGGTGCAGCGCGTAGATCTTGAAGGTGGGTTGACACTCACGAGGTCTGGCACCCGATGGCGTGTTCGTTGGCGACACGACTGGTCTGAAGGCAACTGCACATTGTGACAAGAACGTTCCAAGGAATTCACGTCGAATCATGGGCGGTTTCAGGGTCAGCGCAATGGCCCTACTGGGAAATCAACGTTGTCAGCGCTGGCGCTGCTCGCGACGGGGAGAACTCCATCACGCTGTATGTCGCAAAGCCGCGTTCCTTCAAGGGGTCGAGTGACAGACGATGGTCCAGTTCGCCGCGCGTCACACCATCGGCGAAAATAACTCCACCGACGCGAGGAACCGGCAAACGTGCCTGGAACGTAGCAGCATGCGTGCAGATGACGTGAGGAGGTGGGTGATCTCGTCGACGACACTTATTGTTCCAAGAATCATCTCGTCGTCGGATGACCTTCGAACTGTAGTGGCTTTCCCTGTTGCATTGAGGTCCCTAGGACCATGAGAGTCTTGGTACCGGTTACTACACCGTTTCTGCGGAGCAGGTCGATGACGCGTTTGAGGTCGCGTACGTCTCGAACTCGAATCCACGCGAGGGCGTCAGGATCTCCTGCGATGGTGAAGACGGCTTCGACTTCGGGAATGTCGTCGCCGATACTGGCGATTGTGTCAACTCGGGCTTTACCGGCGAAGCGCAGCTCGCAGAAGGCCTCCAGCGGCCGCCCAAGCTTGGTGTGGTCGAGCCGGGTGGTGAAGCCAAGAATGATACCGGCTTGCTCCAGGCGGTCGATTCGGCGCTTAACTGCGGGAGCAGAGAGGCCAACTCGTTCGCCAATGTCGCCGAAAGTTCTTCGGGCGTCAAGGCCGAGGAGGTTGAGTATTGCGCTGTCTGTCTGATCGAGATCAATATCGCTACTCACGCAACTAATCTACTCATAAATTCAACTTACTGCACATATCTTGCGTATTTATGCACTCTTGCCCCTATTCATTGGGCCATATTGACCACGTAACCTATCATTCACTCATGACACCTCGCCTCGCGTCAATGACCCCTCGTCTCGAAGCAAAAACCGACATGCCGAAGGCCGACTTGCTCTCGTTAGAGACGCTAGATCGCGTGCAACAGCGCGTCTTGTGGCTTGCTACAAGCATCATCCATCACGCGAAAAAAATCCGAAAGACTGAGTCTGGAGTGAAGGTCGGTGGACATCAAGCCTCGTCGGCTTCGATGGTGAGCATTATGTCTGCGCTCTATTTCATGCATCTGCGTAGCGATGATCGTGTGTCGGTGAAGCCTCACGCCGCGCCCGTCTTGCACGCGATCAACTATTTAATGGGCCGACTCGATCGGGAGTACTTAACGGAGTTGAGGGCGTTTCACGGCTTGCAGAGCTATCCGAGCCGATCGAAAGATCCCGACCCAGTCGATTTTTCGACGGGGTCCGTGGGAATCGGAGCGACCGCAACGATCTGGAGCAGTTTGGCGCATCGGTTCGTTGCCGGGCATTTCGACGTGCCGGACGGCGGGCGTCAAGTGGCGCTGGTGGGCGACGCCGAGTTGGACGAGGGTGCCGTATGGGAGGCGTTGGTCGATCCGATGGTGTCCCGGCTGAGCGAGCTGACGTGGGTGGTCGACGTAAATCGACAGTCTCTTGACCGCGTTGTGCCCGATATCGCCGCTGGACGAATCGGTGCCATGTTCGAAGCGGCAGGCTGGCAGACCATCACAGTCAAGTACGGACGTCGCTTGAGAGAGGTGTTTGAACGTCCGGGAGGCGACGCGTTGCAAGTTCGAATCGATGGCATGAGCAACGAGGAGTATCAGCGACTGCTGCGGAGTTCACCTAGCGAGCTCCGTGGCCGATTGATCGTACCGGGCCGCGGAAAGCGAAGCATTGAGCGAGTCCTAAACGAAATGGACGACATCGAGATTGCTGAAGTAATTCGCGACCTGGGGGGCCATGACCTCTCTGACCTGCTAGGTGCGTTTCGAAGAGCCGACGAGATTACTGATCGTCCATCGATTATTTTTGCTCACACCATCAAGGCGTGGGGGCTACCTACACAGGGGCATCCGGCCAATCATTCAGCGCTGTTGTCGAGCGGGCAGTGGGAACAACTCGCTCGCGATCTGCACGCCGATCCGAGCGATCCGTGGGTAACCTTCGCACCAGGTTCACCAGAGGATCTGTTATGTCGTCAGGCTGGCGAACGTTTGAAGCGACCTCGGCTGGTTCGCCACGCTCCACCCCCCGTGCCGATCGATATCGGACGCTCCCACACTGATAACTCGTCCACCCAACAGGCCTTCGGTCGGTTCTTCGTCGACGTGAACCATGTTGCACCAGAGGTCGCAGCGCGCATTGTAACGGTGAGCCCCGATGTGGCGTCATCCACGAATCTTGGTGGATGGATCAATCGAGTCGGTATCTGGAACGTTAACGAGCGGATCGACTGGTTTGCCGACGACACCGATGATTTAGTACACAGGCAAGAGTCCGGAGAGGGACAACACATTGAGCTGGGTATCGCTGAAGGCAACCTTGTGGGTCTGTTAGGGGAGCTCGGGGCCACGTGGTCTCGCGACGGACAGGTGTTGATGCCAGTCGGCACGCTTTATGACCCGTTCGTCAATCGAGCACTGGAGCCGTGGTCGTTCGGGATATACGCGGGCGGCCAGTCCATCCTGGTAGGCACGCCTTCTGGTGTAACGCTGGCCCCCGAAGGTGGGGCGCATCAGTCGATCACTACTCCGTCAGTCGGGCTTGAGCAACCCGGATGCGTAGCTTTCGAGCCGGCGTTCGGTCAGGACTTGGAATGGACTCTTCTTCATGCCTTGGGTCGTCTTGGACTTACAAATGGCACGTCGTCGTACTTTCGTTTAAGCACACGTCCAATCGACCAGACGCTGGCGTCGGTTCCGTCGGACTTGGTCGAACGAGAGCAGCGACGACAGAAAGTGATATC